>JAQTUZ010000004.1 GCA_028707065.1 Patescibacteria group bacterium
CAGAAATTCGGCCAGCTTTACGGTGGCAATTGGCGGGCAATGTGGAGACAATTCTTAGATTTAACGGGCGACGAAGTGCTCGATGACGGACATCATTTTGAGAATCGCGAAAATTTTTGTCTTCATCAAGATAAGTTGCGCATCTTGGATTACGGCAGTCGCGCTACGCAGAAAATAGTTGCCCAATACGGTGAAAAGATACACAATAATTTTGATCCGAATAAAATTTAACGGGTGTTTGAATTCAAGGTTCATCCGCCCGTTTTTTTAATTCAATATAGCGAGCATTGAAAAATTTCCGTTAAAGCACGCAGCGCACCGCCGCCGCTGGCGGGGCAAGGAAACCGTGTCCCGCCAGCGGCGGGGCTAGGCTTCCTAGCGGAGTGATAGGAAATTTTTACTGCGAGCAGTTTTTCTTGTCCCGTCATTTTTGCGGGATGCGCCACTTTTTTTAAAAAAAGTGGCAAAGATTTTTGAAATAATGTCAGGAATAGACCCACCCCCCAACTTCGCTCCGCGACGGAGCTTCGTTGGGCAAGCTGTCTTTTTAAGAAAGGCCACCCTTGCCCTGCCGAAGCTTCAGCGTAGGCGGGCCTCCCGGGGAGGGGAATTATTAGCTTTGACTTTTCCCCCAATTATTCCTATAATCAATATTACTAAAACTAATTAACCAATTAACTAATCAACTAATTTTATGCCATTGATACCAACAGTCATTGAAAAAGCCGGAAATTACGAGCGCGCTTATGATATTTATTCGCGTCTCTTAAAGGATCGGATCATCTTTTTGGGCGAGCCGATCGACGACCATGTCGCCAATATCGTCATTGCCCAGCTTTTGTTCTTGGATGCGGAAGGAAGCGACAAGGATATCAAATTCTATATCAACTGCCCGGGCGGAGCGGTGACTTCCGGTTTGGCGATCTATGACACGATGCAATACATCAAAAGCAACGTTTCGACGATCTGCGTCGGCATGGCCGCTTCGATGGCGGCGATGCTTTTGGCGGCCGGAACCGCAGGCAAGCGTTTTGCTTTGCCGAATAGCGAAATAATGATCCATCAGGTTCTGGGCGGCGCCGAAGGCCAGGCCTCGGACATCAAGATCCGCGCCGAGCATATCCTGAAGATGAAGGAAAAGATGAATGTCTTGCTGGCTTTCCATACCAAGCAGGATATTAAGACGATCGAAAAAGATACTGACCGCGATTACTTTATGAGCGCGGAAGAGGCGAAGAAATATGGTATAATTGATAAAGTGATTAAGAAATAGTTATTTGGTTAATTAGTGAATTAGTTAATTAGTTTACACTCATCGGGCTTTAATATTTTATAGTTCTCTGAGGCTAAATCAAGATTTCCCTTTTTAAAATTATCGAACTTATTTACTTTACAACTAATTAACCAATTAACTAATCAACTAATAAACCATGTTAGAACTTACCGACGCAAATTTTGAGAAGGAGGTGATAGAAACTTCTAAGGCTAAACCAGTCGTCGTCGATTTTTACGCCACCTGGTGCGGCGTCTGCAAAATGATGGCGCCAATCTTCGAAGAAGTGGCCAACGAGACCGGCGACAAAGTTATTTTTGCAAAAGCCAACGCCGAAGAAGTACCGCTCGCGGCGGAAAAATTTGAAATTCTTTCCCTGCCGACGATCGCTCTCTTTAAAGACGGCAAAGTGATCAAATCGATTTCCGGCCCGCAGGCGAAGGAAATGTTGTTGGAACTTATCAAATAAAATAACTATAAACAAAAAACCGGGTAATGCCGGTTTTTTTTGTTTGAAATTAGAAATTTGAGATTAGAAATTGGGCTGATTAAATTACTAATATCAAATTTCCAATTTCAAATTTCAATTAATAGTGCTGCCCCGATCGCGCCGGCTTCCAAGCCGAGCTTGGATTTTAAGATTTTGGTCTTGCCTTGCGTCTTGACGACTTTTTCGTCGATAGTTTTTTTCAGCGCCGGCAAAAACAGATCTGCCGAGCCCATTACTCCGCCGCCGAAAACGATCGCTTCCGGATCAAGCAGGTTGATGATGTTGGCGCAGGCTAAGCCCAGAAAGCGGCCGACTTCATCGAAAGCGCGGCGGGCCAGTTCGTCGCCGCGGTAATTTTCCATGGCCAAATTGAGCGGGTTATTTTGGGTAAGTTTTTGGTAGGAAGCTTCCAGCGAAGTTTGTTCTTTAAAATCAAGGATCATCCGCCCTGGTTCAGAAAAGCCGTGAGCGCCGTAATAAATATCGCCGGTGACCCACCAGGCTCCGCCGATTCCGGTGCCGACGGTGATGCCGTAAATATTCTTGTATTTGGCGGCCGAGCCCAGAGTCGCTTCGGCGCGCAAAAAGCATTCCGTGTCATTGTCCATTTTCACCGGCAAATTGATCCGTTTAGCCAGAATTTCCGCGAGTTTGACGCCGTTTAATAAAGGTAGATTGGGCGCATCGACCACTTTAGCACTGTAAGGATCGACAATCCCCGGAACGCCCAAACCAACTCCGGAGATTTTCATTTTATCCTCGGCGGCTTTTTTGGAAAGCGGTTCAATCAGGGCCAAAATCATGATAATCAAGTGCTCCAGCGAATCTTTCGGCGTGCCCAAAGAATAATCCATCACGACCTTTTCGCCGTTAAACAAAACCGACTTGATGTTCGTCCCGCCTATATCAATGCCGATTGAGTACTGATTTGCTTGCTTCGCCGCCATAGAATTTTTAATTTTTATAATTTTTAAAGAAATCAAATTTTTAATTTTTAAAGGGCCTGCTTAAGCCGGCTTTTTAAAAATTTGAGTTTAAAAATTCTTTAAAAATTTAAAAATTATAAAATTTTATTTAAATAATGTCTTAGCATAATCCCAATAACCCGAATCGCCCTTAATTTCCCTCTCATAGGCCCACCATTCCGCGCCCCAGAGATAAAAATTCTTGAAGCCGGTTTTCTGGCCGAAATTTATCAGATATTTGAATTTATCGATCGTCATGGTTTGCGCCATGTCTTTTTCGCTTAAAGCGGTGACCGCGACCGGACCCCAGGGCTCGCCTTGCATTTCAATAACGATCCAATCTTTGGGATGAGCGAAGAGACTGACGATATTTTTTTTGAAATGGAAAAATCCAGGCAAGATCGGATAATGAACATAGCTTTTGGTATTTCCCGAGTAAGTATTCAAATACATGCTGGTGCCGAAAATATCGGCTCGCTTGGCCGCTTGAACCCAGAAGGAAAGTTCCCCTGAATCAGTGACGACGATCGGACGGGAATCAAGGCTTCTGACCAGGGCGATCTCTTTGTCCAAAAAAGCCGGGTCGAACGGCGGGCATTCGCCGAAGAAAGAGAGGAACGGCTCGTTTTCCACTTGCCAGGCCATGATCTGGTCTTTGTCTTTGTATCTTTCAACCGTTTTTCGAATATAATTCAGCGTATCCTGCTGTTTCTGTTCGGCGGACAAATTTTTCGCCCAAGCCGGCAGATGGCATTCGGGCCACCTCGGCAGGCGATAACCGACCGCCAAGATGATCGCCGCGTTTCTTTTGCCGGCTTCATTGATCTGCCAATCGAGCGCCGAGTAATCATAATCATTCTGCCCTTTCGCCTGGATCTCATCCCAAAAAGCGGGGATCCTTAATTTTCTCACGCCCAGATCGTCCAGAATATCAGTGTAAGTTTTTTTCCAGTCCAGCCCCAAAAATTCGGCATAGCTTTTGGCAAAAGTTACGCCATAAGAAAGTTCGGCTTTGGGGTAATTTTTTCCCAGCGAAAGAATGACGGCCAAAAAAATTACGATTATCAAAACGACCAAGATCTTTTTTATGATTTTTAGCGAGGTCCACATAGGCTTTTTGCCTGGCAAGCGCCGGTAATCTTTATTCGGCTTATTTACAGATATCAGCTGTCCAAATAACATAGCTGGTTGCCCCGATCAGGCAGCTGGTGACAAAGCTGGTTAAGGCGTAGGCCGATAAAATAATGATCAAGCCGATAATGGCCGAGACGATCTGGCCTTTAGCTTGGCTGGTTTGTTCCTCGTTGCCCATGCTGGTCATGTATTTAAATCCGGCATAAAGCAGGAGAATCAAAAAAATAGTTCCTAAAAGACCCAAAACCGCCACAATGATATTGGCGATGATAGTCCTGATGTCGGTAGGCTCTCCGCTTTGGCCAAAGGCGTGGGAAATGGCCCCGGTACCATCTTCAAACCCCTGTTGATTATTGATGTCCGTCGGAGCCTGGGCCAATACCGGCGGCACTAAAGCGGCGGCCGAAAAATTAAGCAAAAAGATCGGCAGCATTAGATAAAAAACGATTCTTTTCATAAACATGGAGCATAGAACATGGAGCATAGAACAGGTTGCCGATGAATGCCTTGAGGAGCTGATAAATGGCAACTTGTCTTACGGTGGATGTTTTATGCCTTGATTAGTATGATATAATTAAATATTAGATATTAATCCATTTATCCCTTCTATTGAATTATAGCTAAAATTGCGGGAAAAGACAAAACAAAGAGTAAGAGAACATAGAACAAAGAGCAAGTCGCCAATATTCTTAAGCCCTTTAAGCTCCGACCTGTTTTTTGCTCTTTGCTCTATGCTCCGTGATCTATGCAGCTTGGCACCAAAGTCGCTTATAATACGATCATCCAGGTAGCGAGCAAAGTCGTGACGACCGCGCTCGGTCTTTTGGCTGTAGCCATAATGACTCGTTATTTGGGCACGGCCGGTTTTGGCGAATATACCACCATCATTACTTTTCTGGCTCTTTTCGGAGTGCTGGCCGATTTGGGATTGACCCTGGTGACCGTGCAAATGATCTCTCAAGCGGGCGTTGACGAAAAGAAAATTTTGGATAATTTATTCAGTTTGCGGCTGCTGACCGCGATTGTTTTTTTAGGCGCGGCTCCGATCGCGGCTTGGTTTTTCCCCTATAATCATGACATCAAGATTGGCATCATCATCACGGTTTTCTCTTTTTTCTTCATCGCCCTCAATCAAATTTTTACCGCAATTTTTCAAAAATATTTGCGGATGGATAAAGTTTCTCTGGCCGAGACCGCCAGCCGGCTGGTCTTGCTCGGCGGAACCATCGCGGCCGTTCGTTTCGATTTCGGTCTCTCGGGCGTGCTGGTTTCGATCGTGGCCGGCAGCTTCGTTCAATTTATTTTACTTTATCTGTTTTCGAGAAAATTCGCCCGGCTGGGTTTTGCCTTTGATCTTTCTTTATGGCGCGAGGTGGCGCAAAAGTCCTGGCCGCTGGCCGTGACCATTTTTTTTAATTTGATCTATCTCAAAACCGATACTTTGATTTTGTCGTTAATGAAAAGCCAGTCCGATGTCGGCATCTATGGCGCGGCTTATAAAGTGATCGATATTTTGACGACTATTCCTTTTATTTTTGCCGGAGTGGTCTTGCCGATCTTGGCGGCCGATTGGTCGCAACGCGCCGAGGAGCGGTTCAGAAAAATTTTACAAAAGTCTTTTGATCTGATGGTGATCTTGGCCGTGCCTTTGGTGGTCGGCACGCAAATTTTGGCTCAGCCGGTGATGGTCTTGGTGGCGGGCCAGGATTTTGCGGCGGCCGGAACGGTTTTGAAAATTTTGATCTTTGCCGCCGGATTTGTTTTTACCAGCAGTTTTTTGGCGCACGTGATGATTGCTTTGAATAAGCAGCAAAAAATAATTCCCGCCTACATTTTTACCGCCGTTACTTCGGTGATCGGCTATTTGATCTTTATTCCGCGGTTTTCTTATTTTGGCGCGGCGGCGATCACGGTCTACAGCGAGGCAGTTATTACTTTATTTATGATCTGGTACGCTTTCCGCTACGCGAAATTTTTTCCTCGCTTGAAGATTCTCGGCAAATCCGTCCTGGCCGCCCTGGTCATGGGAGCGGCGCTGGCAATACCGCCGGCCGGTTTTTATCAGCACGGCTGGTGTTTGCTTTCGGCCATCGGCGCGGCCGTGGCGATCTATTTTGTCGCTCTGTATCTGGTGCGCGGCATCGGCCAAAAGGATTTGGCGCTCTTGCTTAACCAGGAGCCGCGAGAAAACGAATTTCTGTAATGATAATGGTCGGTTATAACGCAAAATATTGCGTTCCCGCGATATGAAAAATATCTTATTGATAAATTCGGCGAAAAAATTCGAACAGTCGCTGCTGGACATGTTCGGGGATTTAGGCAAGGATAATTCTTTTTTTTCCTGGGTTGGCGATCGTGACTATTGGCAGCAATTCAACGCCGCGGGCAAGCTGAAGAAGATATTTTTCGGCCCGGAATTGAAGAATTTTTTTGGCGTGGCGAGCTTTCTTTCCTTATTACCGTTTCTTTGGCTGGGTTATCTTTGGTTGCTTTCTTCCTGGAAACGCTCGGAGCAGATCGATAAAATTTTGTGCGTCGATCTGCGGGAGAAAATAATTTTTACGCCCCTGGCTCGAATTTTGCGGATCAAAGTCTATTGGTTGGAATTGCCCGAAAGAAATCGGCGCCAATTAAAAAAAATGCGGCGGCTATTTTCTTCACCGGCAAAGTTAATTGTCTTCACGCCCCAAGACGCGGAGGATTTGGCGAAGGACGGATTTAAGAAAGAAAAAATTCACAATATTTCTTTGGGGGTTAATTTACAGTCGGTCGAGCGGCAAGATAATCTTTTTTCGAGCCTGGCGAAAGCCGATAAGCCTTATAGTTTTTATAAAAATTTTACCGTGGGCGCCTGGTGCGGCAGCGGCGATCGGCGCCGTTTGGAAATACTTTTGCAGTCGGCCAAGGCTTGCGTTAATCTTATTCCTAATTTCCGACTGGTGGTTATCGGCCAGGATACCTCGAGCGGAAATCTTAATTGGCTGATCAAGAAATTAGGGCTCGAGCGGCGAGTTTGGCTGGTGGGCGAACAAAAAAATCTGATCCAATGGTTTGCTGATCTGGATTTGTACGTTGTTTTGGCGGAAAATCCCGGCTTGAATGATTTGGAGAGAGCGTTGATGGCCGCCTCCCGCGGCTTGCCCTTGCTCGGTTTTCCGACCAGGAATTTAACTGATATTATCATTGAGGGCCAAAACGGTTTTATCTGCGAGGATGACCGCGCCGAAGCGCTCGCCCAAAAAATAATCGCGATTGAAGCAGACGAGCGGGCGCGGAAAAAAATGGGCGCCAACGGCCAGCAGCTGGTTTACCGGAATTTTGATAGGCAAAAACAACTTCAGCGGTTGAGAGAAATAATAGGTTAAAAAATAATCCGAACTTACGAAATATCCGAATACTACGAACATTTTAACGAAAAGTTGTTCGGTTCGCAGAGTTCGTAGTATTCGGATATTTTGTAGGTTCGGATTGTGTGTTAGGCTTGTTATCATTAATAAAGCATTGATTATTATGAAGTATAAAATAACCAAAGAAAACGCCGGACTACGCTTGGATTTGTTTTTAGTCCAAAAAACCAAAAAAACCCGCGGGCAAGTTCAAAATTTAATCGGCGCGGGGCAAGTTTTGGTTAATGGAAAAGTTTTGAGCAATCATTACGCGTTAAAAGAAGGAGAAGTCGTTGAAATTAGAAAATTAGAAAATTTGAAAATTAGTAAAGATAAAAAAGAGGATCATTTGAAGCCCGAGATCGTTTTTGCCAATGATGAATTCATCGTGGTGAATAAGCCGGCCGGATTGATCGTCCATGGCGCGCCGCACATCAAGGGGCCGACGCTGGCCGATTGGCTGGTAAAAAAATATCCCGAACTTAAAAAAGTCGGGGAGGATAAAACCCGTCCGGGCATCATGCATCGCCTGGATAAGGACGTCAGCGGCTTGTTGGTGATCGCGCGAACCAATAAATCTTTTGCCAATCTGAAAAAACAATTTCAAAAACGCGAAGTGGAAAAAGAATATACGGCGCTGGTTTATGGCGCGGTGGCCAAAGAGAATGATAAAATAAATTTTTCGCTGAAGCGCGCCGCCGGCGGATACCGGCAGGCGGCCGTTCCCGCCCGTTACGACTTTAAACAAAACTTTTCGGAATTGCGGGAAGCTTTTACCGAATTCCAAGTTTTGCGCCGCTTCGTCAATTACACAATGCTGGCGGTAAAAATAAAAAGCGGGCGCAAGCATCAGATTCGCGTCCACCTTTTCGCTTATGGTTATCCGTTGGTGGGAGATAATTTATATAGCACCAAGAAAACCCGCGAGCTGAACCGGAAAAATAATCTGGGCCGGATTTTTTTGGCGGCGAGCAAATTATCTTTCGCGGATCTGGCCGGAAAAAAGCATTCTTTCCGCATCGGGTTGCCGCCGGAATTGGCCAGTTTTTTGCCGGGCATCAAATAGCTTCCCCCTTTTATCGGAAAGGATCGGTAACGGAACTTGACAGAGATGAGCTGGAAGTTTTTTGGTCGATATTTTCAACGAGTTTATCGAATTTGTTGACATCTACGGCTTGGGCGGCCATATTTTTTTGCAAGGCGAAAACCGTTTGCGAGCCGGTTAGAGCGGGGTAAAAATCATTTTGCGCAAAGGAAAAAATGTAAACACCGGCGCCGAGCACGGCGCCGAGCAACAGAACTTTTACATAAGGTCTGATTTTTTTTGCGGAAATCATATTTTTTTTCAGGTTTTATTGACCTTGCCAGTAGGTGAAGGCGGAAATTTGCGCCGCCAAAATTTTCTGCGGCGTGCTGGTCTCGGTCTTGATTGGCAGTTCCGAACCGATCGCGGTTATTTGCAGCGAATTTATATTGATGTATTTTTTAAGCGTTTCCAGATCGGTGACAAAACCGATCAAACCGCTGAAGTTGCCGCTCACGTCGAGCCGCAAGGGGATCTGACTGTAAAATTTTCCCAAAGGAGTTTCCGCCCCCAGCTTGGCCTTTTCCGTCACTTTGTTTTTTTCGGCTGCCGCCTCCAATGAAGTTACAAAGGACAAAGAATCGCTTTTGCTGATAAAAATTTGTTCGATCTCTCCTATCCGGGGCGCGACGGCCTTGATATCGTCCTTTATTTTTTTTAAATTTTGCCCTTGCGCGTAATCTCTTTCCGCCGCGAGTCTTTGATTTTGCATTTGGACCTTGGTTGTTTCGACATTATTTACGGCCGGAATGATCAGCCAATAAAATAAAGCAAAGGCGGCGGCCAGAAAAGCGAGGACGCTCAAAGCGATTTTACTCGGATAAGTCAGGCGGGTTAAGATATTATTATTCATATTAGTCGGAAGTAATTTTAAAGGCATCAAATTCCATGTCAATATCAAAATCAATTTTATTTTGGCTGAATTTTTCTTCCAGCGGGACGTTGACGTTCTTGAGCCACGGCGCGTCTTTCAGGTTTTTTTCCAAATTAAGCAGATCGTCTCTGGTCATGGCCAACCCCCTCAGCTTAATGGTTTTCGCGTCCGAATCGATGTTTAAAAAAGACAAAGAAATATTATCCGGCATTAAAGCGGCGAGATGGCGGAGAATCCGCGCGTAGGAAAGATGGCTGTTTTCGATCTGGGCCACGGCCGCCATTTTTTCGTTTAATTCCCTGGCTTTGACATTGTAATCGGCGCTCGAAGCGTTGATCAATTTGGCCGTTTCCTGGCTTGATTGATAGATATTGGCAGAAAGCATTTTTTCCGCCGCAAAAACAATTACTCCCACGAGGATGGCGAGGATAAGCAAAATACTCTCTGCTTTGAGTAAGAGAAAATATAGCCGTTGATATTTAATTGTCTGTTTTGCTTCTTCAGCAAGCAAATTTAATCGAAGCATATTTAAGTTGGGGCAGTTTAAATGTTTCCCTCCGCCCGTTTGCCAAAAGGTTGCGAGGGTCGGCGTCCGCCGGCGGGCGGATCATTCCGCGGCACGCGGGAACGCAAAATATTGCGTTCCTACCAATCATTCGTCAATAAAGATTCCGCGCAAGGCCAGGCCGATGGCCGTGGCATAGCAGAGGCTGACATCATGAGAAATTTTGATGGTTTTGCTTTCCTTGGCCTTGGTTTTTTTATTTTGTTCTTCGTCGAGAAAATCGGTGTTCAAACCGAAAGAGCGGTTAAATTGGCCAAAAAAATTTTTTTTGTTTCCCAGGAAATTAACCAGGACATCGCCTCTGATCGTATTGATGCCGGTTTCCTTCCGGATCAGCTTGTCCAGATCTTTGATGTTGGCGCCGCCGCCGCATAAGATGATCTTTTCGATCGGCCCCCAGGCGGAAAAATGATGATTGAAAAAAGCCAGCGCTTCCGTGCATTTATCTTTCAGATCATCGGCCAGGTCGTCGATGATTTTTTTTGCCTCCGTTTCTTCGCTGTTATTTACCAGGCCGTAAAGGATTTTGACTTTTTCCGCCTGGGCATGATCGATCTCCAGCGCGGCGGCTATTTTTTGGGTTATGGCTTCGCCGGAGATCGGCAGATTCACCGAGAAAAGAATGGTGTTTTTTGAATAAAAAGTGAGGCTGGCGTCAGTGGCGCCGATATCGACGATCGCACTATTTTTATTAGCCGCGCCGCGGTAAGCCGGATTTTCCGATGACAAAAGACAGCGGCAAACGGAAATCGGTTCGGTTTCCACGACCGAGGCCAGAAGACGGCATTCTTTGAGCAATTCCTGATGGTCGTTGACTAATTTTTTGGGAGCGGCGCCGATCAAGACGAGATTCGAATGTCCGGAGTCGCCGATGATCTGCCAGTCGAATAACAAGTCGTCGATCGGCAGCGGAACGTGTTTTTCCAGCTCGCTCTTGACGGCCTTGTTTTTGTCCGAGCTTTGTTTGTCGATTTCCACGATTTTGAGAAAAGTTTTTCCTTCCGGCAGGCAAATTGCCGCCTCGCGGCCGGTAACTTTCCCCCACTCGGGATGAGCGACCAATTTTCTGATCGATTTAGCCAGCTCTTTCTGGTTGATGATCTCTCCGTTCGCCAAAAGACCCGGCGGAAGATCGATCTTTCCCAGGGCTTGGATTTTAATTTTTTTCCCCGTTTTTTTCAGCTGGACTAATTTTATCGATAAGTCGGAAATGTCCAGGCCGATCGGACTGGCGAAACCGCTAAGAAGTGACATAAAAGTTTTTTACGACAACTAATTTTAAAAATCCAAAATTTAAAGCACGAAATCCAAAACAAGCACAAAATTTAAATAACAAAAAATTTAAACTTTCTTAATTTTAGATTTTGAGCTTTTAAATTTGTTTTGAATTTTGGATTCTGAGTTTTGGATTTAAAGAGTACACAGCATTTATGATTTCTTTGACCCGTTAAAATTATAGCACAAAAATTCGGTCAGAGGGGATATTTATCGCACTTCCTGCCAGGAAAGGATGGTGTATTGGTCGGAGGTTTGAGGAAAGCTGGGCGGCGGCGAGTACAATAAGTGTTCGTCATAATTGATATTTCTGATCTGATAGCCGGTGCCGCCGACGTAGGCAAAACCATAGCGCAGGCTGGAAGCGATCATGCCATTGAGGGTTAAGGTCGATTTGATAGCGTCGGAACCGCAGTAGCTTGAGCCGTTAGCGTAATAATAGCGGCCGGCGCGCCCGGTTTCGGCGACTAGCGCGGCGTCAATGGTTAAAATATTCTGGCTATACAATCCGACATTGATATTATTTTGGGCGATCAGCGAAATGACATCGCGTCCGTCATCGTTGGTGTAGCGCAGATTATTATTGATGGTAATGCTTTTTCGCGTGGCAGGGTCGTCGGGGAAAGCCGCCGCGGCAATGGTTACCCGGGCGGTATTGATCTGCCCCTCGACAAAAACATTATCCTCCAAAAAGATTATACCGTTGCCGGGGAAAGGATAGTTGCCCAAAAGAGTCTGCGTATTGACGCTCCAAGTGCCCCAGCCGGCTTGGTAGTTTCCGGCGTTAGTGCAGTTGCTTGACGGCGAGGCTTTGAGGACGGTGACTTGATAGAGGTCGAAGGTGTCATTGGTTTTTAAGATCAGATTATAACCCATGGCGCCGGAACCGGCGCGATAAAAACCATTGGCGACGGCGTCGGTTTTCATCTGCGCCAGATCAGCGGTCAGTCCGGTAAAGTCCACCGCTGGCACGGGAAATTGCCGGCCGGCCACAAAGACATCGGGTCGATTGGGGACGGAAGCGGGGGGCACTGGATCGTACGAGCCGTGATGAGTGTAGACGCCGAACTCGTTTGATTTTATGTCAGAGTCATTATCGTAATACTGGGTCAGGGCGCTGGTGACCAGATTATAGGCGATGCCGTCGAAATGGATGCCTTTATTGGAACTGATCGGGCCCTGGACTATCGTGCCCTCGCCAAAGCGCATATTATCATTGGCGACGACGGCGAATTTGGCCAGCGAAGGCTTGGCCATTTTAGTTTCGATCACTCTTGAACCATGAAAATCACTGATAGTTTTTCCCGTCGAACGAACCGTGACAATGCTCGAGCCGATCAGCGGCGGCGTGATAGCCAGAGAAAAACTGCCGACCAGACCCCCGGCTTTATTATAAAATTGATGGACATAAGGCCCTGGTCCGGCCGTGCCGTCTTGATAATCGGTCGGGGCGTGCGCCAAATGCCAGCGATAATATTCGCTGCCTGATTCGGCGATTTGAAAAGCCGCTTCGCGCTTCACCGCTTGTTGCGCCGCGCGCAGATTGATCATGGCCCAGCTGACGATTCCGCCCATGATGATCATGGCGATCGTCCCGAAAACGAGCACCAGCGGCAAGGTTATACCGTCTTGGTTATTGATTATTTTTAGCCTCATAATATGATGCGAATACAACAAATTTTACGCGAATACAGCGAATAGATTTAACGAATTTTTTGGAGTAATTCGATAAGTAATTTGTAGTATTCGCGTCCGTTATTACTAATTCGTATGAGCCGCATTCGTAGTGCGGCGGACAAATCCGTAGTATTCGTATTATGCGCCCAGCTTATAAATTATCCTTCAAATTCCTGATCGAGACTTGCGTGGAAAATCCCATCGCGGCCGGCGGCTGACTTGGATCATGATCGATCAGCACGTTTATTTTGATCAGCCGCACGGCGGAAATATTTATCGGCAGTGTCAGCGGAGCGGTCGTTCCGTCATAGGAGCTGTCATAGTAAGAAAAGATCGGCGTTGCCGCCGGATTGACCACGTCGTTGATCAGGGCGGATGTTTTTTCATTGGCCGGATTATAAATCGGCGGATTGCCGGTCGGCTCGATGACCCCGATCCTTAAAATTTTGCCGCTCAAAAAATAGCGGATTTTTTCTTTTAAGCCGTCACGGTCGACATCCGAATAAAAAGAGAAATAAGTCGAGCTGGCGGTATCAATAGTGTAGGCGCCGGCAGCCGATGGCGAAGCGCTGCGGATGTTAGCCAGCATCGAAGTAAAAGCGGCTCGAACTTCCATTTGGGCGTTAAGATTGCCGGTCAAAGCGTCGTTAGTTTTGATCGTATCGTTATATAAAGTTAAAGATCCCTGCAGGAGTATTAAAAAAATAAACATCGCGGCGAGCGTTTCCGCCAGCGTAAAGCCGGAAGATGATTTAATCGGCGGAAATCTGAACATAAATATTTAAATTTTTTTGCCTTAATGGGGCATTAAAATGACTTGGTGCTGCTGCCAGGACGAGGAAGCGGTAATCGTTTCATGGCTGGGATCGAAACCCAATTTGGAAACATCCAGGGTATAATCAGCGTCGGTTAAGCCGTCAAATAGCACTTGTCCCGACGGCACGCAGAGCGAAGAAAAAGTAAAATCGACTTCGCCGACGTTGGGCGTGAAAGTCGAACTGGCAGTGGCCAGATAAATTTTGTAGCGGAAATAGCGCTTGTTATTATTAATGGCGCTGATATTGGTGTCAGTGGCCGTGTAATAAGTTGAAGCGGTGCCGTCCGGCCCCTTAAAGTCCCAGGTTAAATTGTCATTATTGGTGGCGAGCTGCAAGCGGACGCTCGAAGTGCCGGCGCTCTCCGGCTGATCGGTCGGTGAAAATTCCAGCTGATAAAAATTGCTGACCGAACCGGTATCGAACGTCGAAGAAGTCAGATCTCCGGCCGCGGCAAATAAGCCGGCATTGTTTTTTAATTTTATTTCTCCGGCCGGGTCAGCCGTTTCAATATTGCCGTCGGAGCTGGAATAAGAAGTTTGGTCGATAAAATTTTCCTGGCCCGAGCCGCCCGACCAATCAGACTGCCGCAAGAATCCCCGCCCGGTGATCAATTGTTTGGTCGAAGTTCCCAAAGACAATTCCACGGTGGCGCCGGAAAGCGGCTGGGTTGTGCCTCCTTGTTTGACGCTGACCAAAATACTATTGGGATTTTTGGGAGTGGCGACGATTTTTACCTCCTGGGTGCTGCCGGGCGCGAGCGAGAGAGGAATCGGGGAGATCGAACCGGCCAAATCGCGGGTAGTATCGGTGAAAGTCAGGGTGTAGGTGTCCCACTCGAGATCGTTGATGATTTTTAATCCGGTCCCGTCGGTGGTAAAATCATTTTGATATTTTAAAACATCGGGAGAGCCGATCAGTTTGCTCCCCCGCAAATTAAAGGCGATATTGGCTACTGGCGCGCAAGTTTGAGTGACGCTTTCAATGTTAAGCGTCGCGACTCGGTCGATCATAAAACTGGTTTGTGTTACTTGCTGGGTGAGGACGGTCGCGTCCGGCATCGTCGGACTGGGATTAGTGGAAGAGCCCATCGGATAGGTCCGGTCTTGCGAATAGCCGCTTTTGCTGACGAAGATTTTATAGACGTTGGCGCCCGGCGGCACGTCGACGATCGTGAGAATGCCGTCGTTGTTGGTGACATCATTGATTATTCTCGGCGGCTCGGCCTCGTTGTTTTCGATGTGGACTTCAGCTTCCGGCACCGGCTGGCCGTTGGCGTCAAAAACGCGGACAAAAAGCGCGCCGTTGGTGGTGGAATTTTCCAAATTTTTCGGGGCGATGTATTCGGTGTAAATCTGCGCCGGAAAGCGGGAATTGCCGGGCACGGAAATTTTCAGTTCCATCCGCTTATAGTCGGCCGGCGAAGTATCATTCGGAGTGCCGCCGATGGTTCCGTCGAACGGATCATCAATATTGCTTATGAATGTTTCTACCAGAAAATTAAAATTATCGCGCGCGATATTTTGCAGGGGCGGTATTTTTCCGAGCGGGATGCCGCTCAACAGGCCGACATCGGCATAAGGCAGGTTGTGGGCGATTTCGAATTGCTCATTGGCTAACGCGGCGGAGGAGACGAGCATTCTTGATGTTTCAACCAAGCGGGCCGCCATTTCAAACGCCCCGTAAATACCTACGGTGAAAAGCAAAAAAACCGCCAGGCCCACGATACCTTCGATCAGAGTAAAACCGGCGGCGCTTGATTTTAGTTTGGGTTTTTTCATAACTAGATCACTGACGTCAGAGAATACATCGGCATAATGATGGCCACGGCGATCGCTCCGACGCCAAGGCCTAAAAGCAAAATCAAAACCGGTTCGATGATCGAAGGAAGATTTTGCATGGTTTGATCGACTTCGCCCTCGTAGAATTCCGCCAGGTCGGCCAAAATATTGCTCACCTCGCCGGTTTGTTCGCCGACCGTGATCATTTGCGTGACCATGGGCGGGAAAAAACGCGGATAATTCTTGATGATCTCGTTGATCTGCCCGCCTTTTTTTATTTGTTCGCTGATTTCCAGTATCACCCGGCGGTAATGATGATTGGAGACGACGTTGGCGGTGATGCGGAAGGCATTGACGATCATCACGTCGGTTTTTAAAAGAGAGCCGGCCGTGCGCGAGAAGCGGGCCAGATTGATTTTTTTGGTGATCGGCCCGATGATCGGCAGCCGCAAAATGATTCCCTGAAAAAAATATTGGCCTTTTTCCGTGCGGAGTACGGCCCAAATCGCGAAGATCAGGACCAGCGCGCCGGCCAGGGACAATAACCAGTTATTGGCCAAAAAATTGCTGGTGTCGATCAGTATTCTGGTTAACAGCGGCAGCGGAACATTGCTTTCGGTAAAAACCGAAGTTATTTTGGGAATGACGAAAATCATCATGAAAATTCCGATGCCGATCATCGCCATGACCACGATCAGCGGATAGGTCATCGCCCCCTTGATCCGCGAAGTCAGTTCGTACTGTTTTTTGGTTTGCAAATGAAGCTGGGCGAGCACCTCTTCCAATTTGCCCGAAACTTCTCCGGAACCGATCATATTGATAAAAAGTTCGTTAAAAACCCGGGGATACATTTTCATGCTTTCGCTCAAGCTCGAGCCTTGCTCCAGTTTCAGGGCGACCTGTTTGATGATCCGGGAAAAGTTTTTGCTTTCGGTCTGCTCGGCCAAGGTGCGGAAAGAAGCCAGCACCGGAATGCCGGCCTTGATCATTACCGAAAGATTTTGGATGAAGACCAGTTTTTCCCGGATACTGACGCCCTGCAAATCGAACCATAAGTCTCCCAAGGTCCGGGAAAAAGATTTTTTTTCTTCGGCGGTTTGACCCAAATTCTGCGGGTTTATTTTTTTGTCGGGCTTGAATAAAGACATCGAAAGATAAGTAAAAAATAAAAAACCAAAAGTAAAAAATTAATTCTAAATAATTTTTTGTTTTTTGTTTTTTACTTTTTGTTTTATTATTCTTGCGTTACTCTCATCACTTCTTCCAGGTTGGTCAGGCCGCTGACCGCTTTGATAAAACCGTCTTCCACCAGGCTGAGCATACCTTGTTTTTCCACCTGTTTTTTCAATTCGGCGGTGTCGATCGTGTTGGTGATGAGTTCGGCCATTTCCGGAGTCATTTCCAGGGTTTCGTAAACGCCGATCCGGCCCTTGTAGCCGGAATTGTTGCAACGATTGCAACCTTGGCCGCGATAAAAGGTGATTGATTCCAGGCTGTCTTTAGTGCTGATGTTTTTTCCCCTTTCCAGCCGGGCCAGGATGTCGGTGATATTCAATTGTTTTTCAATGTCTTCGATGGCTTTATGGGAAAGGTGAAAAGGCTGTTTGCAGTAAGGGCAGACTTTTCTGACCAGGCGCTGGGCGATGATCAGGTTGGTCGTCGAAGCGATCAAAAACGAAGCAATGCCCATTTGCGCCAGGCGCGGCAAAGTCGTTACGGCATCATTGGTGTGCAAGGTGGACAAAAGCAAATGGCCGGTCATGGCGGCGTTCACCGAAATCTTGGCGGTTTCTTCATCGCGGATCTCGCCGACCATGATAATATTGGGGTCTTGGCGCAAGAGCGATCTTAAGCCGGCCTCGAAACCAAAACCGATCTTGGGATTGATCTGGGATTGATTAATATGCGGGATGCGGTACTCGATCGGGTCCTCGATGGTGGCGATATTTACCTTGGGCGTGTTCAGTACGCTTAAGATCGTATAAAGCGTAGTTGTTTTTCCCGAACCGGTCGGGCCGGTGACGATGATCATGCCGTGCGGCTTGGTAATATTTCTTTTGACGATTTCCAGCGAGCCGGACAAAAAGCCGAGATTTTCCAAGCTAAGCGCCTGGGCTTTTTCATCCAATAATCTGATCACGATCTTTTCGCCGTCAAAAGTGGGGATGATCGAGACGCGGCAAGAGACGCGGTATTTATCGGTGTAAATCTTAAAGCGTCCGTCTTGCGGCAAGCGGTGTTCATCGACTTTCAGGCTGGAAAGGATTTTTATTCTGGCGACAATGCCGGGCTGGACGTTTTTGCCCAGCGTCATCACATTATATAGTATGCCGTCGATGCGGTAGCGGACGATCACGTCGTTTTCTTCCGGTTCGATATGGATGTCCGAAGCGTCTTTGAACATTCCGTATTCCAAAAGATCGTTGACGATGCGGACGATCGGCAGATTGGCGGCGATTTTTTCCAGTTCTTCCGGCCGGTTGATCTCCATGCCCTCGCCTTCTTTTTTGGGCTCGCAAAAATTTTTGATCTCGGCATTGATGGTTTCGCGATATTGTTTCAGCCCTTCTTTGATGCTTTCCGGAGTCGTCAAATAGACTTCAATTTCATAACCGGTTTTTTTTCTTAAAAAATCAAAAATTTCCAGATTTTCCGGATCGAGCACGGCGATCTTCAAGACATTGCCCGCCATAGTAAAGGCGATCAGATCGTGGGCGACCGCGATCGGCTCCGGAACATTGAGCAGGGCATCTTTTTGGATGGTCTGTTCTTTCAAATTGACGAACGGCACTTTGAAATATTTGGCGGTTTCTTTGGCCAGATCTTCCGGAGCGATGATTTTTTTCTCCGCCAGCAGGTCTTCGATCTTTTTGTCGTTTTCCGCGGCTTCGCGGGACAATTTATCAAAGTCCTCCTCGCTGATGATTTTGGCGCCGGTCAGAATATTTTTTAATTGTTGCTCGTTAAACATACATTAGACCCCCTTTTAATTATTTCTATTATTATAACATATAATGCGACTTTTGGAGAATTTCATAACACGTAACACGTAACACGTAACACGTAACACGTAAAAATAGTTTTTTCTGTTATGATAAAAAGAAGGAAAATTGATTTTGTCAAATTATTTTTTCAGCACCGTTACGTGTTATGTGCTATGTGTTATGTAATAAAGGTGATAAAATAAATAACATGAAATACAATTACGCCAAAATAATTCAAGAAGTAAAAAGGTTGGTCAAGGCGGCCAATGATTCGCCGCGCAATAAATACAGCGCTTCGGTTTGGAAATACCATTTGGAGCTGGTCGCCAAGTACGGTTTGGCGTTGGCCAAGAAACTAAAAGCTGATGCCGAAGTGGTGGAGTTGGCAGCTTATTTGCACGATTACGCTTCTTTGCTCAATGTCAAAAACGCCGCCCAGCACCATCTGGCCGGAGCGAATTTGGCCGGAAATATTTTGCGAGATTTGGGGTTGCCCGAAGCCAAGATCAGGGCGGTCAAAAAATGCATTTTTTCCCATCGCGGCAGTGTCAAGATAAGAAAGCAGACCTTGGAAGCCAAGATCATCGCTTCAGCCGACGCCATGTCCCATTTTTATTATCTGCCGGATATGTTTTATCTCGCTTACGGCGTTCATAAATTCAAAACCGACGAAGGCGCGGCCTGGCTTAAGGCGAAGTTGCAAAGGAGCTGGGATAAAATAGTTTTGCCCGAGGCGCGGGTGATGATCAGAAAGGACCGGAAGTTATTTTTTGAAGTTTTGGACCAGGTATTAAAATAACCAATATTCAAAATAATAAATAAACAGTTTGATATCTGAATTTTCGCCAATAAATGGTATTCAACCGCAGGTCAAGACCCGCCCCCCTATCTTTTCTGTTGGGTGTCCCCGCCACAAGTGGACGAGATCTTTATCGGCGCTCGCTCGGAAATAATCCCCGCGAGGCGCGGGATCATTTCACTCACTCGCTTGATAAGCAAGGTTATCGGCGCTCGCTCGGAAATAATCCCCGCGAGGCGCGGGATCATTTCACTCACTCGCTTGATAATAAAAAAAGACCGGTCGCGAGATCGGTCTTTTGCCTGCTTATTGGCCGGCAGTAATAGTTTTTTGATAAGTAGATAGTTTTACTCGTTTCTTGCCCGGACGATTTTTCGCGCTAGCGGAGCTAGCCGTTTTTATAAACGGCGCATTATCTTTTTGTGGCCGCTGATTGTTATGGCAGAAATTCGGGTATCAGTCATCGGGCCTCCGTGAGGAAAAGGTTAAAATCCATCAATGGCGCGGGGAAAATTAAAAATTTTCGACTGCTCGCAGTTTCCGGATCAATGACCTTTTCAGTTTCATCAATCTTGAGTCCTTGGCCGAGATGCGGGTAACAAAGTTTCCGGAGACAAAATCATTTTTAGGGAAAACGCCGCCTTTTGACGCGCCTTCCGGCCGCAAAAGCTTAGTTGAGTATAAGCCGAGCTTCTTGTCTTCACCGGCGATCTTTACAAAAGCGCCGGTGAGCGTGATGAAACAGCTTCCTTTTCTGATAGGCACAAGCTTCTCCTTTGTTGATGGTGGAAAAAGGTGCATTTTTGCTGACTAATCAAATTAACACAAATTAATAAAAAAAGCAAGCCACGATCGCACAACACATAACTCGTAACACGTAACATGTTTCCTCTGCGCCATGCGGCAGTCCCCTAATCGGGAGACTGCCGCATGGCAAGGGAGTAAGAGGTCGCAAGTCCCCTGATCGGGAGACTGCCGCATGGCAAAGAACAGGTTACTTAGTGACAAAAATTATTAATTTTGTTAAAATATTTTTGTATGAAAAATCAAGGAGGGAAAATATTTTTGATCTTGGGCGTTTTGCTATGTCCGGGATTTTTTATTGGCTTTGGCAAATAAAAAACCCGCCAGTGAAATGTCCTGGCGGGATAATGACTCGTCCATGATCTGCAGCTTACGCCCAGGCCATGATTCCTCCTATTACAATGAGGATAAGCCCGAGATTTCTGAAGAACGTTCCTTGCAGCCAGATCGGAGCGCCACGACCGTCCTTTACTGTGTTCCGGGAAAGGATCCACCAGCCGGCAACTACCAAGCAAACGCCGAAGAAACCGGTACCCAGGTTGGGATTATTCTTGTGCTTGTCGCTTATGCAGGAACAGAGAATGCAACTGAAAGCGCATAAAGTACACAGGAATGAAGAAATGTAAAAACGCATAAGAGCCCCCTTGTTTGTTGTGGTGATTTTTTTTGGCCTTTATCAGATTATCATCTGATAAACGTTGATTTACCAGTGGATTTTTCAAAGATCTCTTTTGACATCCTATCTAATCATAAGCCGGCATTTTTGTCAATATCGGCAAATCGGCGTTGCTGCCGGAAAAAAGTTAAATAATTCGGTAAAAAATTACTGGCTATGAAAAATTGGGGAGGAAAAATATTTTTGATCTTGGGCGTTTTGCTATGCTCGGGATTTTTTGTTACGCAAAAATGCCAGGCGGCTTCGGCCGGTGACGTTGTAATCAGCGAGATCGCTTGGATGGGAACGTTAAATAGTGCTAATGATGAATGGCTGGAATTGGCGAATAAGACGGATCAAGACATAATAATTGAAGGCTGGACTATAACTTTCGGCACCAGCACGCCGAAAAAAATTGAAAAATGCAAAATTAATCAGCCTTGCGCCATCCCGGCCGGAGGATTTTTTCTGCTGGAGCGCACCGACGATACCAGCGCCCCGCCGCCGGCTGATTTGATTTATACCGGCGCTTTGAATGATAATGGTGAAATTTTGGAATTAAAAAATGATTCGGGCGTCACGGTCGACCGGCTTGACGCCTCGGCAAAATGGCCGGCCGGAAATAAAGATTTAAGATCAACCATGGAACGAGCGGCTGATAATTCTTGGTGCGATAGCCAATCGCCCGGCGGGACGCCGAAAGCGGCAAATGATTGCGCGGGCGGAAGTTCGGCGCCGGAAACGCCCGAGCCGCCGCCAGCGGAAAGCGGCGGAAGTTCAGTGCCGGTTTATCGCTACGGCGACGTGCTGATCAACGAATTCGTCAGCGATCCGGCCGCGGGAGAAAACGAATGGGTGGAATTGTATAATCCGAGCGGCGGGGAAATATCGCTTGAGGGCTGGACGATCGCCGACGGTTCGGGCGCGGAAACTGCGCTGTCCGGCGGTTTTGATGAAACTGATTATTATTTTTTCGTCGCGGAAAAATTCAAGGGCGCTTTAAATAACGACGGTGATGAAATTAATTTATACAGCGATACCCATAATTTGATCGATAAGGTTATTTATGGAAAGTTCGGCGCCTTGCCGGCGAATAATGCTCCGGCGCCGGGAAAAGGCGAGTCAGCAGCTTTAAAAACCGACGGACAAGAAGCTGTTTTTGATAAAGATAGTTACGCGGTCACTGATTCTCCGACCAAGGGCAAAAGCAATATTATTTCCTCGCCGGTTGAAGAAAACAATGATGATACGGCGGCCGCCGGCGCTGAAACCGCCGGCAAAATAATGATCACGGAAATTTTTCCCAATCCGATCGGCTCGGACCGGGAAGGGGAATTCATCGAACTTCATAACGCAACCGATCAGGCGATTGATCTGGCCGGCTGGCGGATTGAAATTGAAGGCGGAAAAATTTTTGAGTTTGGCAGATTTTTCAATCCCACCCGGACGCTCTCCGCCGGAGAATACTTTGCGCTTTTTCGGGCGGCCAGCAATTTGATCTTGGACAATAACGGCGGGAAGATCCGCTTGTTCGCGCCGGGCAAGAGCAAGGCCGCGCAATTATTGGAATATGGCCCGGCCGGCGAAGGTTTGAGTTTTGCTGATACGGAAAATATCAATTTAAAGAACGCGGCCAGCTCGACCAAGAATTTTTTGCGCAATTCTTTGCTGCTTAACCGCTGGGTTTGGAGCGATTTGCCCACGCCGGGCGCGCCCAATCAGATCAGAACCGCCAATCACGCGCCGAAAATAAGTTTTTCAACGCCGGATAAAATTATCACCGGCGCGCCGATGGTTTTTGACGCTTCTGATTCTTTTGATGAAAACGGCGACACAATCTCTTTTGTTTGGGATTTTGGCGATGGCGCGCGATTGAATCTGGAAACACCGGCGCACGTCTTCATGCGGCCGGGAAATTACCCGGTAAAATTGACAGCCAGCGACGGGCAAAATTTTTCCACGCTGGAAAAAATCATCAAAGTCACGGGCGCTTCTTTTGGCAATGCGGCGGTGCTGGGAGAAAAAATCGCGGCCAATAATATTCCGATTGAGTTGAAAAATAATTTGCCTGCTAAAAAAATAAGCCCTAAGCCGAGCGCGGTCGCGGCCACGACGGCGAGCAAGAATAATTCAGCGGTGAAAGTCGCGGTTGCTACGCCAACAATTAAACCAAGCGCGCCTGGAACCGCGATAGATAAAATAAAGCTGGGCGCGGCTTGGAAAATTTCCGGAACCGTCATTGTCTTGCCCGGGATTTTCGGCGTCCAATATTTTTATATAATAAATAATTCCCCTCTCGGGATCACCGCCGAGGCGGGACAGGGGGGTGGCGACGCCCCTGGCGGAGACGGGGTGGGTCAGCCGGCGGTGAAAATTTATAATTATTACAAAGATTTTCCCGCTTTAGCGATCGGCGACATTGTCGAAGTAAACGGCGTGATCGGCGGGTCAGAAGCTGATAAATATTTAAAAACTAAAAGCAAGGCCAATATAAAAATTTCGAGCCATGGCGATCCGCCCGTTCCGGAAAAAATAAATGCCGCCGGATTTAAAGAAGAAAATTTGGGAAAATTCGTGCAAGCCGAGGGCGAAGTCGAGTCGCGAAGCGCTCAAGAGATGAAACTTTTCGACGGCCAGGGCGATATCAATTTATATTTCAAAAGCAACGCCAAGATCGACGTTAAAAATATTCCGGCCGGAGCCAAAATCACGGCTATCGGTTTATTAAGCAAAGTTTCCGGCGGCCTAGCCATTTTACCCCGCAATCAAGCTGATTTGATTTTAGCCACGACGACTGAAGACGCAACCGGCCAAGTTCTTGGCGCGGCCACCGGCTCCTCGGCCTGGACTTTGCCTGCCCGCTCGAATAATTCTCAGCTTCTTTTATATATCTTGATCGCTGCCGGCGGAGTAATCATTATTTTAGCCATTGTACTTTTAAAAAAATATTTAGCCAGATAAACGGCAGAATTTCCGGCGGCAGCCATAGGTTTATTAAGAAAGGAAATTCGGGCAAAGCTTGCAATTTTCGGCAAAAAGTATAAAGATAAAAACATATGATCAACGGCGTAGTTATCAAAGAAGTGAAAAAAAATATCGACGAGCGCGGCTGGCTGGCCGAAGTTTTTCGCCATGATGAAACGAATTTTCAGGAAGCGATGTGTTATGTGAGCTTAACCAAGCCCGGCGTGATCCGCGGCCCGCATGAACACGTGCAACAGGCCGATTGTTTCGTTTTTCTCGGTCCGGGCGCGTTTGCCTTGCATCTTTGGGACCGCCGCCCCGGATCAGCGACGGCCGGCGAATATTTGAAAGTCGTGGTCGGTGAAGACAATCCATCTTTGGTTATCATTCCGCCGGGAGTGGTGCACGGCTACCAATGTATTTCCAAGCAACCCGCCTGGTGTTTGAATTTTCCGGACAAATTGTACGGCGGCGAGGGGAAAAAAGAAGAAGTTGACGAGATCCGCTGGGAAAAAGATCCAAACTCGCCTTACAAGATTGAATAAAATGTTATTTTGAACTTCTTTTGTCATCCTGAGCCTCTGGCGAAGGATCTATTTTGAATTAGATTGGGATATAGTTGAAAAATTTTTTATGATAATCGTTGGTGATTAAGGCAATTGCTCAAAATTTATATCTCGTGTATCGGCGTATTGCGATAATAGATCCTTCGCGCGGCGCTCAGGATGACAAAATACAAAAATCGTCTTAAGAGACGATTTTTTTGATATATTCTTTTAAAGCTTCCTGATAGCTTCGTAGCGGCGGCAGTTTGGTGTTGAGGAGAACGGATTGAGCCGGGCGCCGGGCCGGCCGGGGAAATTCATTGCCGGTAACCGGCATGACTTTTTTTTCAACGCCGGCAATCTTAAAGAGTTCGAGGCAAGCTTCATACCAGGTGGCCGGATTGCTGTTAATAATATGGTAGATGCCAAAAGGTTTTTTTTCTTCCAATAATTTTTTCGTCGCTTTCGCCAAATCAGGCGTATAAGTGAAACAGCTTTTTTCTTCATCAACCGCTTTAACCCTGTCATTTTTTTCGGCCGCTTTGAGCATCAGATCAAAAAAGCTGGGCTTGGCCGAAACAGACGGCCCCTGCGGGCCGAAAAGCTTGGAAGTTCTGATCAAATAATGGCGCGGTCCGTCTGAACTTGTCATGAGCTCCTCTTCGCCCAATAATTTACTGATTCCGTAATTATTGATCGGAGCGGGAAGGGCGGCCTCGTCATAACCGTCTCGATTTACGCCGTCAAAAACATAATCGGTCGAATAATGGACGATCGTGGCGTTGATCTTGGCCGCGGCTTGCGTTAAAAAGCCGACCGCCTCGCCGTTGATTTTTTTAGCCAGCGCAAATTCATTATCGTCGGCTTCGCATTTGTCCACGGCATTGTAAGCGGCGGCATTGATGATGAACTGCGGCTCGAGGCCGATAATTTTTTCAATCAAGCTTTCGCCATCGGCGATATCAATATCTTCTTTATCCCAACTGATCACTTCCGCTTCATTCGCTTCAGCGAAGACAGCGGCTAATTGCGCCCCCAAATTTCCTTTGGCTCCTAAAATTAATATTTTCATAGCTTATTGCATTAATTTAGCACAAAAGAAAGAAAAGTTAAATGTGACCTAACCGGCGCTGCAGGCACGAAGATTTAGCCGGAGTAAAAAAATCCCCATTCATTAAAACGAATGGGGATTGATTGAATAACATTTTTATTTACTTGCCAAGAAGGTGGAATGCTACGTCGCCCTTGAGGACCAGGCCTATCATTTTTGTCCAGGAGAACAGGTTTAATCCTCCGTTTGGGCAAGAGTAAGTGTAAAAGGAATCGTTCTTGTTTGTCATGCACTGGACATATTGATCGACGCTTACAAATTCCCAGGCGGAGATATCGGGATTATACCGATATCTAACCTGCCAAAGGTTTCGAGAAACAATTCTCCCGTTAGAAATTCTCTGCAAATAAGCAATAACGTGAACATGTGCTTCCGCCACTACCCTGTCAGTAACATACAAGATATCGACCGCAGAAGAAAAGTCTTTCGCTTTCTCAAAGTTAGCAGTGGACTTCTGATAGCTGCGATTTTCTCCGCAGCCGGGAAAACTTTTAACTTTGACGAAATACCATTTTAAATAATAACCGGGGTTATTATTTTTTTTACTGTTAAAGATATTGCTGATTTCTTGGGCAAGGTCTTGTAAGGGAGTGTTTTCCTGACCAAGGACCGGGCTGCTCATAGCGCCGAGCAGGGCGACAACAACGATAGTTCGTAATGAATAAAACATAAGTCCCTCGTCTGTTTAAGGTTTCAGTTATTCTGCTGATAAACGATGGATATAACCCATTTTTAATGAACATTTTAAAATCATTTTAATATAGGATAATATTAGTTTTTTGTCAATAGTATAATATTGGCAATGCCTACGCGCGTCACCTTTTATTTTTGTTACCGTCTTTTATCGGATGATTCTGGCGTAGTCAAAAATCACCTTTTTTTAATGTTTTTTCTGTGATATCATAAAGATAACAAGGGGGATAAACTATCCCCAATTTTGAATATAAAATTTTTTACTTATTACTTTTTACTTCTTACTTTTTCTATGGCTCGCCGCAAAAAATTCAAAAATCCGCTTGATTATCTGGAGATTCCCGATGTGGAGATCAGCGCCGAAACCAAAACCAGCCTTTTTATCCTGTTGATTCTGCTCGTGGCCGTGCTTTGCCTGTTGGGCTTGTTCGATCTGGCCGGCGCGGTGGGCAAATATCTGGCCCGGGGCGAGGAGCTGGCTTTCGGCTGGGGCAAATGGCTTTTTCCGCTCTTGCTGATTTGGTGGAGCTTCCTCTTATATAAGAAGGACCGCCGCTACTTCCGCGGCGCGGGAATTTTGGGAATTTTTTTGGCTTTTATCACCTTGCAGGCTTTTCTGCAAATTTTTATTCCCTTAAGCGAATGGAATGATTCGATCAAGACCGGCATCGGCGGCGGTTATGTCGGCTTATTTCTCGCTTCGTCATTTATTAAGATTTTGGGATTCTGGGGCGGGCTGGTCGTGCTGGTCGCTTTGATGATCGTCGCCGGCTTGCTGATCTTTAACACGTCGCTTTTGAAATTGATCGGCGGGGAAAGCATTTTTGCCAAAACCGCTCATCCGTTCCGCGCCTTGTTCGGCCGCTTGTTCGGCGGCGAGGATCGGGAAGAAGAAATTGAAGAAGAGGAGGAAACCGAGAAAGAAGAAAAGGCCCAAGAAAGCTTGTTTACCAAAAAAAGCATTGTCGAAGAAGAAGGGGAGGCTGGAGCCGAGGAGACGGTGGAAGAAAAAAACGAAGAAGAAGCCGATGATGAATTAGCCGACAAAGAGGAACAGCCGGTTCGCCGGATGACCGAAAGGGAAATTTGGAAAACCAATCGCGTCAAGATTGATCTGCCGATCGAATTGTTAGACAGTAATAATAGCAAGCCGACTTCCGGCGATATCAAGAATAATTCTTTGATCATCCAGCGCACGCTGGAAAATTTCGGCATTCCGGTGGGCATGGGCGAAACGCAGATCGGCCCGACCATCACCCAATATACTTTCCGGCCGGCCGAGGGGGTCAAGCTTTCTAAGATCACCACTTTAAGCAATGACTTGGCCTTGGCTTTATCGGCGCATCCGATCAGGATCGAGGCGCCGATCCCGGGCAAGCCGCTAGTTGGAGTGGAAGTTCCCAATAAGACCAAAGCGATCGTCGGCTTGAAAGAAATTTTGGAATCCAGCGAATTCAAAGCGAGAAAAAATAATTTGACGATTGCGATAGGCAAGGACGTGGCCGGAGCGGCTTGGTGCTATGACATCAACCGCATGCCGCATTTGCTCGTCGCCGGCGCCACCAACTCGGGAAAATCCGTCTGCTTGAATTCGATCGTGGTTTCGCTTTTGTATCAAAACAATCCGGAAGATCTGCGTTTTATCATGGTTGATCCCAAGCGCGTCGAACTTACCGTCTATGACGGCATCCCGCATCTGTTGACCCCGGTCATTACCAATGTGCCGAAAACGATCAATGCTTTGCGCTGGTGTTTGAATGAAATGGACCGCCGTTTCGAGGTTTTGCAAAATTTTAAAAAGAGAAATATCCAGGCTTATAACGCGACCGCCCGAGAAAAAATGCCCTATATCGTTTTTATTGTCGATGAGTTGGCTGATCTGATGGTGGCGGCCGGCCGCGACATTGAGGCGAGCGTGATCCGCCTGGCGCAGATGGCCCGCGCGGTCGGCATTCATCTGGTGCTCGCCACGCAGCGGCCGAGCGTTGACGTGATCACCGGTTTGATCAAGGCCAATATGCCCGCCCGCATCGCTTTCTCGGTCGCTTCCAGCATTGATTCCAAAACGATCTTGGACGGCATGGGCGCGGAAAAACTTTTGGGCAAGGGCGATATGCTCTTCCAGACTCCGGAAATTTCCAAACCGAAAAGATTGCAGGGCGCCTATGTTTCTGATAATGAAATCAAACGGATCGTCGATTATATCAAAGACAAGGGCGGTGATTTTGAATATGTCGAAGGCGTGACGGAAAAGCAAGCCGTGCACGGCATCGCTTCGGTCGGCATCGACGGCCAGACCGGCGATGAAGATGAATTATTGGCCGAAGCTCGGGAGTTGATCATCAGATCGGGCAAGGCCTCGGCTTCGATGCTGCAGCGCCGCCTTTCAGTCGGTTATGCCCGTGCGGCCAGATTGCTGGATGAGTTGGAAGAAGCCGGGATCGTCGGTCCGTCCAATGGCGCCAAACCGCGGGAGATTATGATCAGCCAATCGCAATTTGAAGAAATGGAAGATCAGCCGACCGCCGGAGTCGGGTTGCACGATCGCGCCAAAACCAAAATGCCGGAAAATTTCTTGGGTGAAGATAATAGCCTGGGCGAAGCGCCGGACGATGACGCGACAGTTTTTGCCGGTGAGGAGGAAGAAGTAGAAGATGAGGATGATGAATCGGAAGAATCCTCCTTCGCTAAAGCTTCGGAGGATGAAGAAGCTGCGCCAGAAGAGAAAGAAGAAACCAAAGAAGAGGTTGACGAGCCGGACTTGTCCGCCGAAGCTGCGTCAGACGCAGCGGAGGTGGATTTTGAAGTCCCGGCCGAGTCCGAGGAGAAAAAATCATCTGCGCCGAAAGCTGAAAAAATAATCGATTTAAGAAAAGACAAAAAATCCGTAGCAGACATCGAGGATGATGGGATGTTTTTTTCCCGCTAAAAGGCCAATTGATAAGTTTTGGGGAATTGTTGACAGATAATCAAAAAAGTGCTATTTTATAAAGAATAACTATTTTTTCGACCTCTTTAAAAATATTTTAAATTATATGAATACAAAAGATGATATAACTGAAGCGGGGCTTTCCGAGCCGGAAGCGGCGGCCATGATCCGCGGGCGCAAGCTTGGATTTTTAGTAGCCGCATCGACTTTACCCGATGAGGTTAAAGACGAATTGGCGGTTTTGACCGAGGAGATGACCGAAGAACAGCAAAACAAACTTTTGGATATCTTTGAAGCGAAATATCTGGACGAGCAAACCGAAGACGCGGAGAAAAAATTAACCGAGGAAATCGAAGCTTTAGTAAAAAAATATCAAGCCGAGGACGAAGCGCTGGCTAAAAGTTTAGCCGCCGCCATCGGCCGAATATAAATATGCCAAATATTGAAGCAGAAATCGGAGCGGCAGTTGAGAAAATCGAATCGCTTCCCAGCGTTGAGAAAAAAAGAGGCGACTTGCCCCAGGGAAAAGATTTGTCGCGAAAGATCGATAATCTGGTCAAGGAAGTCGAGTCTTTGCCGAACAAAGAAAGGCTTGACGCCGACTTGGCGTCAAAAAAAGAAGAAGCCTGGATGCCGGCAGTCGGGAAAAGCGTTTTTGTCAAAAGAACCGACGGCGAAATTGACGGGGGCTGGGAAGTTTCCCGAGTTGAAAACGGCATTGCTTATCTTTTGAAGCCCGATGCGAATAATCCGGGAAGAACTTTCAGAAAGAGCGGTCCGGTGGAAGAATTGGAAAGATTGAATGAAAAGGGAAAAATAGATTTTTCGCAAGCGGAAAATTTTTCTGATTTGTATAAATTGATTAATTATAACGGTCCGGTGAGGGGATCCAGCCGGGAATATTCTCCTGACAGATTGCAAAAGATAATTGAAGATGTAAAAAGCAAGAAAGTCGGTTTGGAAATGGTTACGCAGACGGGAAATTTGCGCCAAGCCGTGACTAAGCTTTTGGAAAAAGAGCCGGACGCGGAAATGAAAACTCTGGACGAGCGGATCATGGGCAGCCGCAGTTTTGCCGATTTGCGCGAGGTTATTGGCACATCACAATTATCCTATAAAAAGCAGGTTCTCGCGGCGCTTAATCAGACCGAAGCGGTCGTTAAGGAATCTTTGGCGAAGGGAAAAAATTTTCAAACTCTTTCCCCTGATTTTGTTAAATCAATTCCCGAAACTCACGGCTTATCCCGCAAGATCAGACAAATCGCTTCCGATTTTTTCGCTTCAGCCAATGGCGAGACCCGCTCCGGGAAAGAAAAATTAATCAGTGAAAAATCAAAAATTGTTTTTCCGCCCGAAGCGGTTAAAGCCGCCAAGCCTGAACCGGCCGCGGGAAAGAGCCCGGCTGAACTGGTTGCCGGGATGGACAAGGAAATCGAAGAGTTAGATAAAAAAATGGCCGCTCCCGATGCCGGTATGAGCAATTGGGAAGTCGGCGAGCGGTATTTGGCCAAGCATCCGGTTTCGCCGTTCGGCCGCCGGCCGGAAAGAATAGAAAAAGAACCTTATGATCCGGCAATTGAAGAATATAAAGCTTCTAACAAATTGGTCGGCGATAGCGGAGCAAAAAAGTCGCGCCGGGAATATGATCCGGTTGACGGCATTATCAGGCGTTTGGATGAACTGACTAAAAGTGAAGACATTCACGATCGGGTGGAAGCCGCTCGGATTTTGAGGGAGATGACTCCGGAGCAGACGGCGAAGCTTCCGGAAAAGATGCCGCCCGAATTAATCAGAAGATTGATGAAGATCGAGGCGCCGGGATTTGGCCGCCGGCCGGAAAGAAAAGAAAAAGATTTTCCCGTCGCCGATGAACGCGCTCGTGAAAGGGGAAAAATATTTAAAGTGGAGAATGGCAAGCGAAAAATAATAAAGTCGCGCCGGGAATATGATCCCGATGCTCCGCGGGTTTCACCGCCGGATGAAAAAGGCGCGCCAGAACCAGCGGGGGCGGAGCCCCGGCAAAGGGACAATCCGAACAATCTTCCGCGGGAAGAATTGGATAATTTGCGCCGTTTCGGCCCGAGCAAGGCTGAAGCTTTCGGGCGCGAGGTGGAGGAAAAAATTTTTGGCGGAGAAAGGAAAAATAAGAACGAAAGTTTTCATAAAAAATTCAAGAATCTCCTGGCTGACCATCCGATCGCTACCCAGATTTTTAAGACCGGGGCTGCTTCGGTTGCTTCGATTTTGGGCGTCAAATCTTTTTATGACGTGCCGGCTTATTTTACCCAGCGCTATGCCGTGCGCGGCAATATTTTCGGCATCGGCCACGGCAAAAATTTAGCCGATTCGGTCGAGGAATTGGTCGCTGCCAACAAAGCGTCCAAAGAAAAAAGGCGCGGTGAAAAGCCGGCGAAAAAAGAAGGGTCAACTGAAAAAAGCGCGGTTGATCAGGCGATCGATGATCTGAACAAGCGCCTGGCCAAGACCAAAGAGGGCACGACCAAAGGTTCCGAGCAAAGAAAGATGTTAGCTGAACTCCTTAAGGCTAATCGCAACAAGGAACAACAGACCAAGGAAGAAAGGCGCAAAGAGTTGGAAAATATTCTGGATAATTATACCAATACTAAGGTTTCCGGCATTCAGGCGGCTCGCGAGGCGCTCAACACCGCTTGTATGGCTACCGGCGCGATTTCCCTGCGCGGCGTCACTTATGGCGGCTTGGCTTTTTTTGAGAAACGGGAAGAGATGCGTCATCAGGCCCAAGGCGAGGCGAACAGAAAGGGCACGGAAGCCAAAGCCGAATATGTCAGCCTCGAACAAGTCTTTATCCGCGGTCTAAAAGAAACTTATAACGGCATTACGCTTCAAACCGGACGGAATAAAAAAGAAAAATCCATTGCCGCCATCAAGTCCTTCGGGTCGATCGCCCGTTTTGCCGGCATCGCCTTTGGCATGGGTACGGGCGGCCATGCCTATCACGGGGATTTGGAAAAAGTCATCAATGCTTTTGAAGGTAAAGTTAATTTTTCGGACATTGGCCATAATTTTATCCATAATGCCGAACGATACTTAAAGTTGATGCCCAATCTGGTAAATTCAATGCCGCATCTTCCCGGAGCGGCCCTTGGCGCCGAAGCCAGCCATCAATTTTCGTCTGCTCCGGCCGATTCGGCGGCGGGAAAACTACCTTCGATGGTAACGCCGGAAGGAGCGCCGGCGGCCGTTGAGCCGATTCCGGAAATTCAGTATCAGGGAGGCAATAGCATTTGGAATGAATTGAAACAGCAGCTAGCGGCGCGGTATGGGAAGGATTTTGACGGCTTGAGCGAAGCGGCTAAAAATGAATCAATCAATATTTTAGCCAATCGGATCACCGGCAATCCGGCGGCTTTCGGCCTGCCGACTGATGTCGACTTCACTAAATTAACCAAGGCCGATTTGGAAAAAATTCCCTGGAATAATTTTTTTGGCAACGAAGAAACTCCGGCAGCCGCCGTTCATAATTTGGGAAAAACTTTGGCCGAGCCGGGCGAAAATTTAAAACATTTTGGCGGCGGAGCGGGAAGAGAATGGACGCCGGAGGAAAGTCAGCATAATGCCGAGAATTTTTTTGAAAGTAAGGCGATAAGCGATGAGCTGGCCAAAATGTCGGAAAGAGCCCGTCATCTTAACGATGGAACTCTGGGACAAATAGAAAAGCAGAAGTTTTACGATGAGTTTGAGCGGCTGCGCAGCTCGGTTAAAAATCTGACCAACGGAACTTTGTTTTTTGATCCGAGCGGCGATTGGAATATAAAAATGCCCAACAACGAAATAATGAATGTTTTTCATGCCCAGGGGCCGCTGGCGATAAATATTGAAAAAGGCGCCGGAATGGGCAGCGGAATGGTAACGGCCGAGGAATATTTGCCGCCCGATAAATCCCCTCTGGTTGGACTGACTGCCGATGAAGCGGAGCGTTTGGAAATAAAAATTCCGGCTCCGGATATGTCGGATGAAATGGCGGTCGCGGCTGCCGGCCCTGCGCCCGAGGCTCCGGAGTTTCACCGGCCAAGTTTGGGCTATCAAAATGCGCCGGCTCCGCATGAGACCGACGTGTCCGGTCATGAGGAAGCCGAGCCTTTGGCGCCGAGCGCGGTAGGCGCGATCGAGCCTACGATTGATTGGCAGCACCCCGCAAAAATAACAGGCTCATTTGATGATGTCGCGGCGGCCAAGCGGATGATCGCTCATCAGGGCAAGAATCTTGATTTGCGGAAGGTCACCTCTATTTCTCCCGAAGTCCTGGAAATTTTGGCAGGCAAAAAAAATGGCGCGATAATCTTGACCGGGCTTTATCCGGAAAATATCCCGCCTGAATTGGCTGAAAAAACTTTTCAGGCCCTGACCGAAGTCCAGCCGCGCGGCGGAGTGGCGATGAACGATGAGATGATCAAGTGGATGGAAAAGAACGCGCCGGTTAATGAGGCTTGGCTGCCGCCCGATGAAAATCTGGAGGTTACCGCGGCTCCCAATCCTTGATAGTTATAAATATTTTGCAAATAAAAAAGGCGGCTCGAGCGAGTCGCCTTTTTGGTTTATCGTTGTTTTGGCGCCAATCGCCAGTAGCTTCGGGGATGGTTGATCAGGAAGTCGATATCATCCCTGGTTACCTTGCGGGGCGGAATGAATTTTTGATTATCCAATTCCGTGGCCTCCAATTCCATCAAATTGAATTCCAGCAGCGTGCCTAAACAGCTGTCGTTGATGGCGGAGAGCAAGAACAGGCTGTCCGTGAAAATCATTTTCTGGCCGTTGGGAAGGCTGATAGCCACCTCGATATTCTTGTAATGAAAGCTGGAATCATAAAAATAGGGCAGTTTGATCTCCGTGAATTTTCCGTTCCCGTAAAAAGTAGCGGACTTGATCGAAAAACAGATGGCATCGCCGATCAGTTGCTCGGCCGGTTCACAGCCGGCTGATTCGGCCGCAACAACAGCGAGCGGCCAGCAAAAGAGCCAGCAAAAGAGGAATAATTTCATAATACCCTTCTTTCCGTAATGTAAAGAGCTTCAAAAATCCTTCCCGCCATCTTTTCACATTTTTTAAAAAAAATCAAGCCCATGAAAAATATAATTCGGATTATCTAAATTCGTAGCATTCGCTGTAAAAAAGGCGGCTCTATTGAGTCGCCTTTTATTTGCTCATTTGATGTTGTTTATTTCTTCTTCGGAAGGTGCAGCCGCCAATTTGAAGCCGTCTTTTTAAAATTTGCGGCCTCGGCGGGTGTGATTTTTCCGTTATTCTGGGTTCCCAGTCTTTTGCTGGCTTCATTGGAATATTCGGCCACTAATCGATAAAGATCGATAATTACGTCTGTCCCGCCGGTGGCGCTGGCCAGCAGGCGGAAAGTTGTGTCATGGATAGTGATGACCTTGGTCCCGTTGGCGATGTCCACCAACAGTTCGCCGTTCTGGAACGCCTTCGGTATCGTGTCCAGCGAAACGATCCACATAATTGAATCGTTGTTAAAGGGGAGAGCTTTCTTCGGAGAGAGATAAATTGTGTTATTCGCATTGGCGATGGCGCAGGCGGCAAAGACGATGCCTGCTAACAGTTTGAACATGGGTCCTCCTTGAGAGATTGTTTAAAGATTAAAGGCGACTGGTTAGCCGCCTTTGTTACCGAGAGTGGGCTTAGCTTTCCAGCCGCCAGTTTTTCCCGTTCGCGAGAAGATCATTGATATCCTCTTTGGAAAATATCTGTTCGGAAAAACTTGCGTCCTTCTGCAGTTGCGACCAGTTTCTCAATAGTCCGGTCAGGGAGAAGAAAATAACCGTTGTCGGATATTTATCCCCTTCGATTTTTGCAATCGTTCTGACTTTGACGGTTACGCCCTCGTAATCGACGGCGACTTTTACACTGTCGCTGTAGAATTTTGTCCCCTGGATTTCGGCCCGGATTCCAATCTGGCCTTTAAGTTGAATGAAGCTGTAATAAGCTTTGAATCCGTAAAAATACATCTTCGAATCTGACATGGAAAATGCACTTTCCTCGGCCGACACAATTGATACAACTGAAACCAGCAGCGAAAGCAGGCAAATCCGGAACATAAAGCCTCCTGTAAAAATGGTTTATATGGGTTATTTAGGTTGTTTTTAATGTTCATTCTCGTACTTTTATAATAGCATATTTTATATAAATTGTCAATAAGAGCTGATTGACACTAATGGCCGATTTGCTATACTTATTATAGGCAAAATGGGTGCCTATTTTTCAATTTTTAGGTTGATTTTACTAATAAATTTTGGGATGTAATACTAATCCACGAATACATACTAATCTGACGAATATTTTTTCAACAAGCATTCGTTATATTAGTATGTATTCGTATTTATTAGTATTACATTTAAAATAATATTATGATGATAAGTTATTTAGGACAATCGTGTTTCAAACTTCAGGACAAGCTCGGACCGGAAGGCGTGACCTTGGTCACCGATCCGTTTGATAAAGAGCTGGGTTTAAAAGTCCCGAATTTTGAAGCTGATATCGTAACCGTGAGCCATCAGCATCACAATCATAATAATGCCGCGGCTTTGCGCGGCAATCCTTTTATCATCGACACGCCCGGAGAATATGATATTAAAAACGTCATGGTGCAGGGCATTAAAACCTGGCATGATGCCAAGGGCGGCGCCGAGCGCGGCGAGAATATTGTTTATCGGATTGAGATGGATGATTTGACCATCGTGCACTTGGGCGACCTCGGCCATATATTAACCGATGAACAATTGGAACAGTTGGACGACGTCGATATTTTGTTTATTCCGGTCGGCGGAAAAGTTACGTTGGATGCCAAAGCGGCCGTGGAAGTTATCGGCCAGCTTGAACCGCGGATCGTCATTCCGATGCATTATAAATTATCCGGCGCCAAGGCCGATCTTGATGCAGTGGAAAAATTCATCAAAGAACTGGGAGTCCAGCCCCGCAAGGAAGAAAAATTGAAAGTCGCCAAGAAAGATCTGCCGGTTGAGGGGATGGAGCTTGTTGTTTTGGATGTGATAATGTAATACTAATCCACGAATACATACTAATTTCGAATATGTTTTTAGCAAGAATTCGTCATATTAGTATGTATTCGTATTCATTAGTATTACATTTAAAAAGTAAATAAAAGAACAATCATTTATGTCAGTGGAGGAAAAAAAATCAACCCCGCCGGCTTCTTCGCCGAAAGAAGAGCGGGATAAGCATAACGCGCTCTTGGCCGGAGTTATTTTTTTCATGCTGCTGATTATTATTTTGTGGGCGATGAATTTGAATTTGGTTTTTAAGAGCGCTTCCCCGAAGCCAAACGATCTGGCCAATATCAATCAGTTAAGCCGGGATTTTAAAAAGGCTTTCAATCAGGTGGGAGCAAAAATCACTGAGTTGAAGAATATCGACTCTGCCGAGCTGCAAAAATACGCGGCGCAATTTTCAGCCTCCAGCTCCCTGGCCACCACTACGATTAAAAAATAGATTTTTACTTTTTAATTATTTAGGATATGCCGAAAAACAAGAAACCCGCGAAATTATCTTCCGTCCGCCCTGGGCGGACTACGGCGGACAAGCCCGCCTCCGCCAAGGCTACGGCGGACAAGGGCGGAAAAAAGCATAAAGTCGAGAGAAAAGAGGAGAAAGAAAAGAAAGTGGATAAAAAATCCATAGCTATTCCTGTTGGCGAAGTTGCGGCCGATAAAGCGGAGAAGAAGCAGCCTAAGCTGGAAAATCCCGTTTCCGCCAAGGCTATGGGGGACAAGCCGGAGGACAAGGGCGAGATGGTCGGGCTGCAGCCTAAATCCGGCATGGGACAATCACGGACCATGTATGGCTTGGTGCAAACCCAGCCGATCGTCGAAGAAATGAGCCGGTCATATTTGGATTACGCGATGAGCGTAATTGTTTCGCGCGCCTTGCCTGACGTCCGCGACGGCTTGAAACCGGTGCACCGCAAGATTTTATACGCGATGTGGGATATCGGCTTGCGCGCCGGCGGTAAATTTAGAAAATCAGCTACGGTCGTCGGCGAGGTCTTGGGCAAATATCATCCGCACGGCGACAGCGCCGCTTATGAATCGATGGTCCGCATGGCGCAGGATTTTTCCATGCGCTATCCGCTCGTCAAAGGCCAGGGAAACTTCGGTTCGATGGACGGCGATTCGGCCGCGGCCATGCGTTATACCGAAGCCAAGCTCTCGGCGATTTCCGAGGAGATGCTTTTTGATATTGATAAAAATACTGTTGATTTCATACCGACTTATGATGGTTCGCATCTTGAGCCGAGCGTTCTGCCATCCAAATTACCCAATCTTTTATTGAACGGCACCATGGGCATCGCCGTCGGCATGTCCACGGAAATCCCGCCGCATAATTTGCGCGAACTTTCCGACGCCATCGCTTATCTGATCGAAAAACCGGATGCGACAGTCGAAGATCTCTGCCAATTCGTCAAAGGCCCGGATTTCCCGACCGGCGGAATTATTTATAATCAGAAAGATATCGAATCGGCTTACGGGACGGGCAAAGGCGGGATCGTGATGCGCGGCGTGGCCGAGATCGAAGAAATGAAAGGCGACAAATTTCAGATCGTCATTTCCGAAATACCCTATCAGGTTAATAAGGCGACTTTAGTGGAAAAGATCGCCGAGTTAGTGACAGAGAAAAAGATCGATGGCATCCGCGATTTGCGCGACGAATCCGACCGCGAGAAAAGCGTGCGCATCGTGATTGAATTAAAGAAAGATGCTTATCCGAAAAAAGTTTTGAACGCCTTGTTCAAGATGACCGCCCTGCAATCAACCTTTCATGTCAATATGCTCGCCTTGGTCGACGGCATCCAGCCCAAGGTTTTGAATTTGAAATCGATTTTGGAAGAATATATCAAGCATCGCGAAGTGGTGGTCAGGCGCCGGACGCAATATGATCTGGATAAAGCCAAGGATCGCGCCCATATTTTGGAAGGCTTGGTGATCGCTTTGGAAAATATCGATGCCGTCATCAAGACGATCAAAGCTTCCCGCGACAAGGATGACGCGAAAATAAATCTGATCAAGAAATTCAAGCTGACCGAACGGCAGGCGATCGCCATTTTGGAAATGAAACTCCAGCAATTGGCCAATCTGGAAAGATTGCGCGTCGAGGAAGAACTGAAAGAAAAGAAAAAATTGATCGCCGAATTGGAAGCGATCTTAAGATCAAAAACTAAAATATTAAGCATCGTCAAAACGGAATTGAAAGAATTGGCTGATAAATACGGCGATGAGCGCCGCACCCAAGTCGTCGCCCGCGGCGTTAAGGATTTTAGCATTGAAGATCTGGTGCCGAACGAAGAGGCGATCGTGATGATGACCCGCGATGGCTATATCAAGCGCCTGCCGCCTGATACGTTCAAACAGCAGGAACGCGGCGGCAAAGGCGTGATCGGCTTATCGACCAAGGAAGAAGATACGGTGGAATTCATGTTCACCACCATGACTCATACTGATCTGCTATTTTTTACTACCAAGGGGCGTGTTTTCCAATTAAAGGCTTATGAGATTCCCGTGGCCTCTAGAACGGCCAAGGGCACGCCGATCGTTAACTTCCTTCAATTATTGTCCGAAGAAAAAATAACTTCCACTTTGCCTTTGGACAAGATCGTCGGCGCGGAATATTTATTCTTTGCCACCGAGCAAGGCTTGGTGAAAAAAGTCAAGCTGGAAGCTTTTGCCAATGTCCGCCGCTCCGGATTGATCGCCATTAAAATAAAAGGCGAAGATAAATTGATCTGGGCCAAGCCGACTTCTGGCACTGACGATATCCAATTGATCACTTCCGAAGGCCAGTCGATCCGTTTTGCCGAAGATGATGTTAGAGAAATGGGCCGCAATGCCGCTGGCGTCCGCGGCATCCGCCTCAAGGGCAAGGATGTGATGGTCGGCATGGGCGTAATTTCCACTGATAAAGAAAGAGTGAAAAAATATCAATTGATCAGCATTATGGCCAACGGTTTTGGCAAGCGCTCGCCGCTTTCTCTCTATAAAGTTCAGGGCCGCGGCGGTTCAGGCATCCGCACCGCGCATGTCACTGACAAGACCGGCAAATTAACCAACGCTTTCGTAGTCAATGCCGAAACTATGGCTGACCGCGACCTCATTATTATTTCTGAAAAAGGCCAGGTGATCCGTCTGCCGTTCAAGCAGGTTAACGAACTCGGCCGCGACACCCAGGGCGTCCGGGTGATGCGCTTCAAGGAAGAGGGCGACAAGGTCGCCTGCGTAACCTGGGCCTAGCCCCCCTCCTTTCGAAGGAGGACCCCCCTCCTTTTCAAGGAGGGGTTTGGGGGTGGTTCTGGGGGTGGTTCTGCGGGGAGGGCGGGGGCGATTTCAGATTTACGATTTTCGATTTTTTTGTTTTGGCAGAATCTCCTCTCGGGGGATTCTGCCCTTTTGTCCGGCGTGCTCATAAGTATTTTAAACAGTATAATATAATTGAATAAAACATAAAATAAATTATGAATTCGATCTTGGGCGCGTTTTTGATCGGTATCGGGTTGAGCGTGATAACGGTTTTTGCCGATGCCTTGATAAAACATGCCTCGCTGCAAAATGCTTTTTCCGGGTGGCGAACGCTGATTTTGGGCGCGATTATCTATGGCTTAACCGCTTTCGGCTGGTTTTTTACCATGCGGAAAATAAAACTTTCCACGCTCGGAGTTTTATACGCGGTTAGTTGCGTCATTTTGCTGACTTTAATAAGTATGTTTTATTTTAAAGAAAGAATATCTCCTTGGGAAATTAGCGCTATAATTTTGGCGATTTTTTCTCTGATCATCCTTTTCCGTTTTGCTTAAATTTTTTCAAAATAAAAAAGGGCGGAATTGTTTCCGTCCTTTTTGTAATTTAAAGTTTTTCCTGTCCTAGAACCATCGCCTCTATTTCTCTTTTTTTCTTTTCATTACGCCGGCCGATTTCTTTCCCTAATAAGGAAAGTATGATCGCGGCTCCGATCGCCAAAAGGTAAACGAATCCGTTAAGCCGGGAAGAATAAAGGATGGCAAAAAAGCTCACAACTACGCCCCACCAGAAAAGAGAGTTATAGAATAAGGTCTTTACTTTGGCATCGACGCAGGATTGTTCCCCTTTTCCCGATAAGCAGAAGATTAAAATGCCGGTAGCTGTTAATCCCAGGGCGGCGGCAATCGCCGCTCCTCGCCAGGGAATGTCCAGAACCGGCTGGCCGAATCCCAGCCAGCCAAGGTAGATAAGGTAGATCATGACGAATAAACCCGCGGAAATTATCAGTAAACTCGAATAGTTCAAAATCTGGGGTGGGAGCAATTTGGCGACGCGCAAGAAAATTATCAAGACCAGCAAGGCGAGAAAGATCAAACCGATCCGCCCCTGGTAATTGGGAAAAATTTTTTCTTCCGGTTTGACGTGCCGGGGATAGATTTTTATCTCGCCATCCATCCCTTCAAGCTGGACTCCGGGTCCTTGCCGGACAATGTCAGTTCTGGCGATGACGCGGGCAAGATCAATACCCCAAAATCCCGCCGGGTCATAGACCGTGTCGAACAGAGCGACGCTTCCGGTCGATAATACTTTTTTGATCAGCGCGGAATCAATATCGATCGCGGTAATTATGTCTTGGTGGCCGTCATAGTAAAGGTGATATTTACCCGGGCCGGTTGGGACAAGCAAAATTCCGTTTTTTTCCGGCGCGGCTGAACCGAAAACTATTGCCGCCGCCAAAACGGTGATAATCAGAAAACTTCGCGATAAAATAATCATGGCCCAACTCCTTTCGTTTAGTGGAGGTTGTTAAAAGAACATTTCGTTCAATATTACGATTTCTTCAATCTTCTGTCAATCTCGGGACTTTGAGTTTTAAAAATGATATAATCAATATTAAGCAGCAAGGATATTTTTTCGTTGCGCGACAATGTAACAATTTAGCAATCTAATAATATATTTTTTATGAAACATTTTTTAATTTTCGGAGGAGCTTTTTTATTGATTTTAATTTTAGCGGTAGGCACTGTCAGGTTTCTTTCCGGGCCGGAGGATACTTGGCTTTGTCAGAACGGCGCTTGGGTCAAACATGGTGTTCCGGCCAATCTTCCGACTGGCATCTGTTTGTCAAAGGAAACCGGCGGTGTGGTCCAAACCAGCACGACGACCGCGCCTAATCTGCCGACCGCCGATAATGTGGCCGCGGAAATAACCATCAGTTCCCCCGCTTCGAACGGGATCGTTTCCAGCCCGCTCTCGATTGCCGGCGAGGCCAGGGGAAATTGGTATTTTGAAGCTGTTTTTCCGATCAAATTGATCGGCGAAAACGGCCAGGTGATCGCCCAAGGGCAGGCAACCGCCCAAGCGGATTGGATGAGTCCGGACTTTGTGCCGTTTAAGGCCGAGCTGAAATTCGATCCGGGAACTTCGACGATCGGCATGCTGGTTTTTGCCAATGATAACCCGAGCGGGTTGCCGCAGAATGAAAAACAATTCGGCGTTCCAATCCGTTTCAGTAACGTCCAAAAAATTCCCGTCAAGATATATTTTGGCAATACGCAGCTGGACAGCGGCTCAACCGATTGCAGCCTGGTTTATCCGGTTGAACGTTTGATCACCAAAACTCCGGCCGTGGCCCGCACCGCTTTGGAGCAACTGCTGTCGGGAACTAACAGCGCGGAAAAAATCCAGGGATATTTTTCTTCGATCAACCCGGGAGTAAGCATCAATTCGATCACCATCGAGAACGGCACGGCTAAAGTTGATTTTGACGCCGAAATGCAAAAGCAGCTGGGCGGTTCTTGCCGTGTCACCGGCATCCGTTCCCAAATCACCCAAACCCTGGAACAGTTTCCCACCGTCAAGGAGGTGATAATTTCCGTTGACGGCAACGTCGAAGAAGCGTTGCAGCCGTAGTCGCGTCTTTCAAGAATTTTAGAAATCAGCTTAACCGGCGGATTGATTAATCGGCCGGTTTTTATATTGATTACTTTTTCGTTTTGTGGTAATATCGTGGGCAAAAGAGATATACTTAATTTTTTGACTATTTTTAGCTAAATTATTAATTATATTTCGGCGCGATCTTTGACAATTTTTTTCTAACATTGCCAATAATATTGACTTAAATAATCATCCTAAAAAAGGAGAGAGAAGTATAAGCCAAGAGTAAAGTTGAAGTCAGCTTGGTGCGTTTTTTCATCCTCTTACCATTTTCGGTTAACGAGGATTTTCTGACAGACGGCTGTCAGCGCGGTTGCGTATGTTTCACCTAAATTTTTCGGAGGAATGAAAAAGAGATAAACAGATGATTTGCCGCTTTCAATGGTTGAGTCTTGGTCGCCGGTCGGCATCAGGACAAGGGAGGCGGCCCTCACCTTAAACCCGGGACTTTTCCCAATTCGGGACGGTTCTTCGAACCGTTGTTTTCCGGCAGATATTTTCGGACGGTTGTTATTTGAATTGTTTTTTACCTTAACTGAAATTTCCTTGGAGGCAATTATGTTCCGCTTTATTCATCCAGTAATCGTTTGGCTCTGGTTGTTGTTAATGGTAAATGTCTCTTTCGGACAGGCGGCCTGGGTTACTTTAAGCCCTTCGCCCACCGCGGCTAATTTATCTGATGTTGTCTGGGGCGATTCGCAGTTCGTGGCCGTGGGAAGCGATGGAACAGTACTTACTTCATCCGATGGCGCAAAGTGGTCGGTTCGTTTGGCAAAGACTTCGGGTCTTTTGAACAAAGTCATCTGGACGGGGAAACAGTATGTGGCGGTCGGTTCGGCCGGCGTGATCGTGACGTCGGAGAACGGAATCAATTGGACGGCGCGAGTTTCCAATTCAGCCCGAGATCTCCTCTCTGTTGCCTGGACCGGCAGCAAGCTGGTGGTCGTGGGGTCATTAGGAACAGTGCTTACTTCGCCCGATGGTATTGCCTGGACCGCGCAGCCTTTGGCCTGCAATCAATGCTATTTGCGCAGCGTCGTTTGGACCGGCGCGCAACTGGTAGCAGGCGGTTATTCGACGACTGGTACGGGCAGTTCGCTAATTCTGACTTCGCCGGACGGGACAGCCTGGACCGCGCATTCAGCCGGCGCGATCACGATCATTAATGATCTTGCTTGGACCGGCAGCAGACTGGTGGCGGTAGGATATTTTGGGCTGACGACATCGCCGGATGCGATTGTTTGGACCCTTAATTCGAGTGTGACTTACGGGTTAAACAAAGTTGTCTGGACCGGCAGCCAGTTGGTAGCCGTGGGAATAAGAAGCCAGTATCAAAATAGTATTTTTACTTCGCCGGATGGATTGGCCTGGACTTACCGCCCCACCGATAATATGGAAAGCCTGTTCGGCGTAGCGAGTAACGGCAAAACGCTGGTAGCAGTCGGAATAGTCGGAACGATCCTTAGTTCCGGCGATGGCATCAGTTGGGTCGCCCGATCAACGGGCATTGCCCGCGATTTGGCCGACGTGGCCTGGAGCGGGCACCTGCTGGCGGCGGTAGGCCGGGACAATATGATCGCGACTTCGGTTAACGGTACTGTTTGGACGCCGCGCTCTTGCGGATTTATGCAGAGTTTTCACTCGATCATCTGGGCCGACACCCAATTCGTGGCTTCCAGCGATAATTATACGGTAACGTCGGCTGACGGCGTGAATTGGCGGCTCCGAACCAGGGATGGAAACGGATTTTCGGCCATGGTTTACGCGAACAAACGAATCATCGGAGCGGGGATCAAAGGCATAATCAAGACCTCGCCGGATGGCCAAGTTTGGACGCCTTGCACTTCGAACGTGACCGTGGATTTGCGCGGGATAGTTTCCAATGGTCAGCGGCTGGTGGTTGTCGGCGACAGCGGGGTTGTTTTGACTTCGACTGACGGCAATGTTTGGCAAAAACAAATCCCCGATTCGTTGATCGATCTCTGGACCGTTGCCTGGGGCGGAGGAAAATTCATTGCCGCCGGCGCCAGTGACACGGTTTTGGTATCGCCAGACGGCGCGGTTTGGTCGGCGCATGCTACCGGTATGGGCGGTTTCTATGAAATCGTTTGGACCGGCCGGCAATTTGTCGCGCAAAATAACGGCGAAATCTTTTCTTCGTCCGACGGGGTAAATTGGTCAAAACGCACTTCGGGCATCAGGGGGAGCGCGCTAGTCTGGCAAGCCAACACGCTGGTGCTGGTCGGGGCAAGCGGCGAGATCAAAATTTCTCCCGAAGACATTGTGGCCGTGGAAGATTCCCGGCCGGTTCTTTCGGCAAGATCGACTCGCGCGTTGTCGGTCAGCTTGTCTGATCGCCAATTGTTCATTTCTTACGTTGTGGAACGGCCAGCCGCGCTGTCGATCGGTTTGGTTGATTTGAGCGGCCGCAGGATTTTTTCCGCGGTAGATAAATCCAACCAGGCCGGGACGCGGTCGATCCGAGTGCCCTTACACAATCTGGCTGCCGGCGCCTATTATCTAATTCTCAAGTCCGAATCGGCTCGAGAGTGCCGGATGGTAGTCATAGAGTAAAGTCCAACCGTTCTTTGACTTGATAAAGCCTGGAAAATCTTCCAGGCTTTTTATATCCTTGACTTTTCAGTGTTTCTAAGTTAGTATGATAAAAGCTAATAAAAATCGTTCAAAAGTCAATTTTTATCGGCTTATTTAGTTAAATAATTTATTAATTAGTCAGACTATATTGTTTGTCTATTTATTTTTTTAAAAATGTTAGTTATTAGATTAGCCAGGATCGGCACCAAAAATAAGCCGAATTATCGAATTATCATCACTGAAAAAGGCCGGGACAATTACGGCAATGTTTTAGAAAATTTGGGCACTTATAACACTTCGACCAAAGCTTTGAAATTGGAAGAAGCCAAAGTTAAGGCTTGGATCTCCAAAGGCGCGCAATTATCCGCGACTTTGAATAATCTCTTTATTGATAAAGGAATTATTAAGGGTGAAAAAATGAAATCCCGCCGGATGAATACGGAAAAATTAGTGAAAGCGCGCGCTGACAAGGATGTCGCAGCTAAAAAGAAAATTGAAGACGATAAAGCTGCCGCCGAGGCTGCCAAGGCTGCTGAAATTGCCGCCAAGGAAGCTGAAGCCGCTGCTAAGGCCGAAGCCGCTGCCGCTCCGGTTGTTGAAAATCCAGTTGCCGAAGTAAAGTAATCCGAAGTTAATAAAATAACGATATTTTTTATGTCAAATCCTACTGATGAAAATGGTTAAGATAGTTAGGCTAATATTAGCTTTTACTATTGACAAATTTAGCCAGTGTGCTATAATTTATTCAGAATGTAATTAGTCCTGTCGAATGACGGGGTTAATATAAAATTAATGAAATCTTGCGAATAAGGTTTAAGCTTTATTCGGTGAGAAGAAACACTACTATGGCAGACCAAGACAAGGCGTTCTTAGAAATGATTGTCAAGTCCATCGTGGGCAAGCCAGACGCTGTCCAAGTTGACCGCACAGTCGACGAAATGGGAGTCCTCTTAACTCTCAAGGTTGATCCGACCGACATGGGTTATGTCATCGGCCGCAAGGGCCAGACCGCTCAAGCGATCAGAACTCTCTTGAAGATTGTTGGCGCGAAGAACAACGCCAGAGTCAACTTGAAGATCTTTGATCCGGAAGGCGGCAACCGCCCGCGCCGGATGGAATCTTCTTCCTCTTCCGAGGTTGATACCTCCGCTGTCGATGATTTGAAGATCTAAACCAAAAAACACTTCAAATAATTGCAAAACCGCTCCAGACTGGGGCGGTTTTGTTTTATGCAAGCGCTCAGTTTTTTTGTGGTACAAGGTAATAGATGTTATAATATTAGTACATTTTTCAGTTAAGCGCATAATGCGCGCCAGATGGGCAAATTAATTACGTAATGTTTGACATTCTTCAGGATGTTAAAAAATAAAATACGCCACAATTTTTTATTTAAAAGTTTAGCGCTGAAATTATTTTTTTTGGCAGCCGTTTTTTTATTGCTGGTATCGAATGCTCAAGCAGATGATCCGCCAACCGAAATCTACCAAGTTTATGCGACGCCGGCATCCGCTACATCCGCTCTAATTACTTGGAACCTTCAGAACGATAACACAGGTGTCGATCACTATGAAATTAGCCGGGGATTGTGCGGTAATGACAGCTTGACTTTACTTGAAACCGTAGGGAGTACCACGACCTCTTATGTTGATTCGGATAGAGCTAATACCGTTTGTTACATTTATGGCGTCGTTGTTGTTGATGAGCTGGCGCATTCTGGTTCTATTTGGCACCGAGCCAGCCTGACTATGCCAGCCGGACCAAGTTTAAAGAAACCGATTTACGTTGATCAGACGTGGGGCGGAACCGATGGCCAGCCGTATACCGGCACTCCCGGAGTGGGCGTGGGTTATCACACGCTACAAGCCGCGGTTGATAACATAATCCCCGGCGATACGATTTATTTGCGCGGCGGAGTGCATCAGGAATTAACAAACCTTCCTAGTAATCGGAACGGGTCATCTTGGAATGACGGCGAATTTAATACCATCACCTCCTATCCCGGGGAGTGGGCGATATTAGACGGCGGGAATAATGTTAACGCCAACTATAAATATGTTATTGGAGTTAATTTTGGCACCGGTTATCTGGCCTATTGGAAAATTGAGCGGCTGGAAGTTCGTAATGGCTCAACTGCCGACGGCACCGGCGCGCACGGTCTTTCTTTAACTGGAATATTCAGCGTTCGTTATTGCTACATTCATGACAATGTGGCGACTTCATACGATAATTACGCCGGGCTTTATGGAGCTCATTGGACTGACGCTATTGTTGAATATAATGTTTTTAAGAATAATGGCTGCCCTACTCAGGGGAATAGTACCCATATGGGGCAATATACCGATTATAACGCTACCAATATTTCCAATAATGGTTTTGTCGACCTGGGAATAGCAAGGCACGATACGCGGAACGAAATTCGCTACAATCTATTTTTAGGAGGCAGTAATCATGGCTATAAGGAAAAAATGGATCAATATTTTTCATCGCGCTCTGTTTGGCAGGATGCCGATTTCAAGACCTATGGTAATAATATCCATCACAATGTTTTTCTGAATTTGGACGGTAGTGCTATTGTGGCGGATCAGGATTACACCCAAATACATAACAATATTATTGCCAATAGCGGCGGCGGCATCGTTCTCGGTGATGATCCGTTGCGCAAGCCCGTGGTATACAATAATACCATTGTAAATACTGCGGGTGATGCGATGACCTTCCTCAACAGCCCGGGAAGTTCCCATCTGCCTCTCCTAAATCCTTATTATGGCTATGCCTTCAATAATATTGCGGACGGTGATGAAGTTTCTGGGGCGAATTGGACTTCGGAAGAGTATACGGTCTGGGCCACCACAACAAACCCAAGCAAAATGTATTTTAAAAATAATTATTCCTACCGGCCAGTTTCCAACGGTAATGATCCGGCAGGTACCTATATGTTTTGGGCGGGTCCCTATAATGTTTGTCCCGGAGTCGCTTGTCGCTATACCATTGCTCGCTATAAATCCGAGATCGATCCTTCTGCTACCAATTGGATGAACGCTTACGATGCCGGCAATCTTCTCTATCGGGGTGTGGCTGGCACGGACTTGTATCGGACAGTGGGAACACATAGTTTGGGTGATGGTTTAACTATTGCTAATGGCGGAATCGGCGGTACGCACCCATATCTGGACGGCGTTGGCGTAGACGGCCGCGGAGTGGCCGTACCGTTGGTTACTATTCCGTCATACGTTGGCGCCACCAATCCCAACGATGACGCTTGGGTCGCGGGAGTCCTTGGTCTGGAAGCAACCTCCACTTTAATGGCCGCTTCTTCCAACGATCCGGGTTGGATTGAAGGTGCTGGGCCTGATATCACCGCTCCGTCCATTCCAACCGGTTTAACCGCGACCGCGATTTCTTCTTCGCGAATCAATTTATTTTGGACTGCATCCGCTGACGCTGTCGGCGTTTCCGGCTACCGCGTCTATCGCAATAGCATCCAGATCGCCACTTCCACCGGTACCAGTTATTCCAGCACCGGACTCTCCGCCTCCACTCAATATTCCTATACCGTTTCCGCCTTTGACGCGGCGCGCAATTTCAGCGCGCAAAGTTCCGCGGTTTCCGCCACCACCCAAGCCGCTCCCGTAGTCGCGCCGCCGTCAGGCGGGGGCTCTTCCGGCGGAGGAAGTTCCGGCGGCAGCGTTACTCCGGTCGTTCCGCCTGTCGTTTCTCCGGTAGCCACTTCCACCGGCCAAACCCCGGAGCCGGAAACCACTCCGCCCGCGGCCGCCAATCAAGAAAATCAAACCTCTGTTTCCGCTCCGGCCACATTGTCCGGCGCCTCCTCGGCCACGGTCAATCAAGTCACGGCCGCCGAAGCCGCGATTATCAGTTCCCGAACCACCTATGTTAATTTTTCCACCGGTTCCAAAATCTCCTACGACAAACTGATGGCGCAAATATCCGTCCCGGTAACTAACGAACAAAAAGCAATTGTCGCTAATTTCATCCAATCCGGCACTCCGACCACGCTAGTCTTGGGGGCGGGCGAGCGGGCCGGTTCGATCAATTCCTTCCGCTCCGCCTTTACCCGTTTGCCGGCTTCAACTCTGGACTGGCAGGACGTGATCAAGATCGGCAACGGCCGCTGGACAACGCAAAGAAGCGCCACGGCCGAAGCCAAAGCGAAAATCAGTTTCAAAAAAATCTATCTCCGCGAGCCGAATATGGCCAATGCCAAAGACAATGCCGCCGTTACGGTCATGGCCTACGGCCTGCGGCCGGCGCAAAGAAATATGAATAGCGAAAAAGCCGCGATCAATTCCTTCAAATATATTTTCCACAAAATTCCGGTGTCGGCGGCGGACTGGGATATAGTCCGAGCAATTGCATATAGCGGCGCCAAAAGATAAATTTAAGCAGCTTCAAATAATTGCAAAACCACTCTTTAAACGGGGGTGGTTTTGTTTTAATGTATTATGTATAAAGTATAATGTATGAATAATTTTGTTTTTCACATCATACATAATACATTATACTTTATACAAAAAGCTTGTTCCGAGGCGATGCTTTATTAATGTGGTTCTTGTTTTCCTGGCAGCTACCCATTTGCCCCGGTTTTGTGCTATAATATGAAAAGATAAATCTTTTCAATTAAATAAATCTTGTTTGGGCTCTACAAGGAGGACAAACAAGAGACATATTTTATGTTCCTCTATCGCGACATCTTAAAAAAATCTTTGGCCATCACCTGGACGCATAAGAATTTATGGTTCCTCGGCATTTTCGCCGGCCTGATCGGCGGCGTCAGCCAGTACACCATGTCGATCAGCCAGTCTGCCGAAGATTGGACCTCGACCATTTTTTCCTCCTTGGCCATTTTTTTCGGACAGACGGCTAACGGAAACGCCTTTTCCAACTTGATCATGCTTTTCAAAGGCGCTCCGGTTTTCGCCACCATTTTCACCGCTTTTATTTTGATTGTTTTTGTCGTCACCTTATTTGTTATCTGGCTGGCGGTCGTTTCTCAAGCCGGCTTGGTCAATAATGGGGCGGCGATCATTAAAAGCAATAATAAAAAAGAAGGCCTGCCGATCCGGGACGGGCTGGATAAAGGGATTAAGAAGTTTTGGCCGGTATTCGGTTTTGATCTGATCGGCGCCGCCCTGACCTGTTTCTTCGCCGCTTTGGTCGGTTCGCCTTTGGTATTTTTGACCGCCGGGTCGGATGTGCGGGTTTTTCTGCTTTATGTCTTGCTCTTCATCGTCTTGATTCCGTTGTCCCTGATAATTTCTTTCATTGTTAAATACGCGGTTAATTTTTCCATCATCAAAGAACGCAAATTCGTCGATTCTTTTATCGACGCTTGCCGCCTTTTCAGCAAGTACTGGCTGGTTTCCATTGAAATGGCCCTGATCCTTTTTATGATCGACTTCCTTTTTGTTTTTGTTTTGGCCTTGGTGGTTCTGGTGCTGGCCATTCCTTATATTTTCGTGACGAGAATTTTGTCTTTGACTTTCTTGGCGGTGATCGGGGTGGATCCTATTTCCTCGATCGCGCTGACCGCCGGATTATTTCTCGCGCTGATTCTCGTTGTTTTGGGCAGCGCGGTCATTACCGTCTTCAAGACCATGGCCTGGACCGACATCTTCATCAATCTGGTTGACAAAAAAGGCGGCCTGGCCAAATTGGAAAGAATGGCGGCGGGACTCAAGAAGTAAAAAGTTAAAAGTAAAAAGTAATAAAATACAAAAGCAAGCTTCTTTGAAGCTTGTTTTTGCTATATATAAAATAAAGACACATTGACAGATTATAAATTGTATGCTATTGTAACAGCATCTTAAATAGGTTGTACGTTCAAAATAGTTAAAACAAAACACAAACTTTTTAGAAGGGAGCTATCCATGAAAAAGATAGCAGTTTTAATGGTTTTGACAGCGATGTTTTTTGCGGGATGCGGGAATAAAGTCGCCGGACCTGAGGTTCCGCAATATTCCGCCGTCGTCAATTACGACCTTTCTCTTACCGAGATGATCGCCGACGGGGAATACGACGGTACTGATAATATCGGTGCCGATAATTTTTCCATAGAAGGAAAAGGGCAGGTTAAGGTCGATTTTATTCTCGTTCTCGCTAGCCACAGTATTCTAATGGATACGATACGAGAAACCATTCCAATGGACACCGTGCTCAAAGAGCTTGATTACCAAGGATTACGGCCGGCAACGATTGCGGAGCTTCTATCTTTTGGAGCTAAATATCCCGATGAGCAGCGGAAGTATCCTATCGTTGCCCTTGGCTCGGTTGGCTTAGACCCTGACGGCGGCAGCGTGGTGGCGGTTCTTTGCAAAGTTTATGCCGGGGGGCGCGAGTTGAAATTGTATTACGTTGATGGGGGTTGGTTTGTTAACTACCGTTACCTAGCCGTGCGCAAGTAAACGCTTGGGCGATTGGATGCTTAATCCTTTTTGCCCTTTATCTCTTTGTCCGTTTCAATCACTGTGTTGCAAAACATGGTGGTCGAAACGGACTTTTTTATTATCAAGCGAAGCGAGTGAAATAATTCCGCTACGGCGGAGATTATTTCCGAGCGAGCGATGATAAATACCTCGTCCGCTGGTGGCGAGGATACCTTTTAGAAAAGATGGGGCGAGTGCCTGCCCCGCGATTGAATACCATTTATTATTACAATTAAGAAATTGATTTAATTGGCAAAAAACAAGGGGTAAGATATAATATATAACAAAGAACAGGGAACAAAGAGCAATGCGTTAATAATTATTTTATACTCTTTGATTTATGTTCTTTGATCAATGATTTTTATGGCTACTTCTAAATCAATCGAAGAATTGATCAAGTCTTCCCGGGGTGAACCAATGGCTGATGAGTCAGCCGAAGCTAAATTCGCCAAAAAAGAAGAGGAGATAAAGATCAAGGAAATGGAACGCCAGACCGGCGAGCGGGCCGCCGCCGCGGGGTTGCCTTACATTGATCTTTTCGGTTTTCCCATCAGTCCGGAGGCGATCGCGCTGATTCCCGAGGCTGACGCGGCCAGATTGAAAATCGTTTGTTTTTTTTATGACGGCAATAACGCCCGGATCGCGGTGATGGATCCGTCCTTGCCGGAAATCGGACCGATCGCCGAAGCGATCGCCCATGATTACCACGTCAAAGTGGCGTTTTATATGATCTCCTCGCACAGTTTTGACTATGCCTTGAAAATATACCAGACACTCCCCAAGATCATCCGCCAGACCAGAGGAGTTGATATTACCGAAGAAGAATTGGAAAAATTCAAAACTTATATCGAAGACTATCGGAGCTTGGCGCAAAAGATCAACGAGGTCAACACCACCGATGTCATCACCCTGATTTTGGCTACCGCTTTAAAGATGGATTCAAGCGATCTGCACATCGAGGCGGAAGAAAAAGGCATCGCCGTCCGAGTCCGCGTCGACGGCGTTTTGTACGAGGCGGCAATGATCGAAAAAGAAAAATGGAAGCAGATCATTTCCCGCTTGAAACTTTTAGCCAAGGTCAAGATCAACATCACCGATAAGCCGCAGGACGGGCGCTTCACTATTTTTTTAACCAAGGAAAAAATCGAAGTCAGGGTTTCCTTTCTGCCCACCAATTACGGCGAGAGTGTGGTCGTTCGCTTATTGCGGCCGGGTTCGATAAGTTTGGGTTTTGAAAAATTGGGTTTGCGCCCCAAGGCCTGGGAAATTTTGGAACGGGAGATCAATAAGCCGAACGGCTTGGTCCTTGCCACCGGTCCGACCGGTTCGGGAAAAACCACCACGCTGTACGCGATTTTGCGGAAGATCAACAAGCCGGGAATGAAAATAATCACCTTGGAAGACCCGATCGAATATCAGCTGGAAGGGATCAACCAAAGCCAGATTGATCCTTCCAAAGGTTATACTTTCGCGAGCGGCCTAAGGTCGATCTTGCGCCAGGACCCGGACGTGATCATGGTCGGCGAGATCCGCGATCTGGAAACGGGGGAAACGGCGATCCAGGCCGCGCTGACCGGCCATCTGGTTTTAAGCACTTTGCATACCAACGACGCCGCCGGCGTACTGCCCCGTTTGATCGATCTGGGCGTCAAGCCGTATTTTATGACGCCGTCGATCAACTGCATTGTCGGCCAGCGTTTGGTCAGGCACCTTTGCCCCCAATGCCGGGTTGAGCATATTCTTAATGAAGAAGAAAAACAAAAACTGGAAAAAATACTCGCGGTGGTTTCGCCTAAATCCGGAGAAGACGTGCCCACGGTCTTGCCGAAAATTTATCAGGCCGGCGCCGGCTGCAAAGCTTGCAATGGCATCGGCTATAAAGGCCGTCTCGGCATTTACGAACTTTTTACCATGACCGAGAGCATCAAAGAATTGGCGACGCAAAACGCTCCGGCGTTCAAATTGCTGGAGCAGGCGATCGAGGATGGCATGCTGACCATGCTGCAGGATGGCGTGTTTAAAGTTATGGACGGACTGACTTCCTTGGATGAAGTTTATCGCGTCATCGGCAAAACCGATTATGTCGACGCCTTGTATGATATCGTCATCTCCAAAACTTTCGGCCATGGCATCAAAGTCACCGAAGCGGATATTGCCCGCAGCGAAGAGATCGCGGCCGACCCGGCCACGATGAATGCCAAAGCCGGCCGCATTCCTTCCAGTGAACTTCTTAATCTGGTTATGGCTTTGGCTCTCAAAGATGATGCCGGTGATGTCCATATTGAACCGACCGAAGGCGACGTCAAGATCAGATTCAGGATTGACGGCATTTTGCATGATATCTTGACTTTGTCCAAAGAGCATTATTTGCCGCTTTTGTCGCAAGTGAAAATTTCCGCCGGCTTTCCGACCAATGTCAAAAAGGCTACCTGGGACGGGCGCTTCGGCATATTCTTGAAAGACAAGAAGATCGATTGCCGCATTTCCATCATTTCCGGCGGCTATGGCGAAACGGTCGTGGTCCGCGTTTTGTCTTCCCAGGCGGAAAGCTTGGATCTGGAAAAATTAGGCATGCGGCCTTACGCTTTGGATCCGGTCAAGCGCTCGATGTCCAAAACCAAGGGTGTGATCATCAATACCGGTCCGACCGGTTCGGGAAAAACTACCACGCTTTACGCTATTTTAAACGCCTTGAATAAATCAGACGTGAAAATTATTACTGTCGAAGATCCGATCGAGTATCATCTTCCCGGCGTGATGCAGACCCAGATCGACCCGGAACAAGGCTATACTTTCGCCGCGGCCATGCGTTCGCTCTTGCGCCAGAATCCCAACATTATGATGATCGGCGAAATCCGCGACGAGGAAACGGCCAAGATCGCGATTGAAGCATCGCTCACCGGCCACTTGGTCTTATCAACCATCCACGCCAACACGGCCGCCACCGCCATTTCCCGTTTTGCCGGCTTGGGCGTGGGCGCGCAAATGCTGGCTTCGGCGGTCGAATGCACGATCGGCCAGCGCCTGGTCCGTAAAAATTGCCAATTCTGCAAAGCGGAAGTGAAATTATCCGACGAGCAAATGAAAGAAGTAAAAACGATCCTTGATTCCATCAGTCCGCTGGCAAAAATAAAAATCCCCAAAATTTTGAAGTTTTATCAAGGGAAGGGCTGCGCCAAATGCAATAACTTGGGCTACAAAGGGCGCTTGGGTATTTATGAAACGATTGAGATGATCCCGGAAATGCAGCGCAAGATCCAGGAAACCAACGTGACCGCTTTTGATATCGAGCAAGAGGCGATCAAATACGGCACGGTGACGATGATGCAAGACGGCATTTTGAAAGCTTTGGACGGGGAGACGAGCGTGGAGGAAGTGTTCCGGGTGGTAAAATAATTATTTAATTTTTGCAATTTTTAATTTTTAAATAATTTTTAAACAACTAATTTTTAAGGCTTAAAAATTAAGGCTTATTTAAAAATTACAAAATTAAAAATTTAAAAAACTGAACATGTTAAATAAGAAGTTCATCGAGAAGCTCAAGGGGGATTATCAAAAGTCGCAGTCGGAAAGACGGCAGATCATTTCTATTTCCAATGAAATCCTGCATGATTCGAAAAAGACGATTTTCGCCCTGCATCGCGGAGAAATAAAACAGGCCGAGGAAACTTTCAAAGCGATCGAGGAATCGCTGGCGCGGATGGAAAAGAATTTCGGCTTTAACCGCAACGAGGACGAGGGTTCTTATAAAGCGGCGGTTGAAGAATATGTCGAAGCCAAGATGTTTTATTATTATCTGTCCGGCCAAAAGATCGACAAAATTTCCGAAGTCAATCTGGATTATGACAGCTATATCGGCGGCATCTGCGATTTCACCGGCGAGATGGTCCGCTACGCCACTAACCAGGCGGCGGCGGGAAATTTCGAGAAAGTCGCGGAAGTGAAAGAAGCGATCAATCTGGTGATCGGCGAACTGATCGATTTTGATCTGGGCGGCTATCTGCGGACCAAGTATGACCAGTGCCGGTCTAATTTAAGGAAGATCGAAGAAATGGCTTATGAGGTGAAATTAAAAACTGGCAAATAAAGTTTGGAAAATAGCAAAAGCGCGGGTTGGACCCGCGTTTTTTGTTTTCAGTGACTGGTTGACTGGCAACTATTATTTTGTTAAGCTGCAGGGTCGGTTAGTCCTTTGCGAAATAAACTTTAGCAGAAAGGAAGTTGCATGAAAAAGGAAACGTCAGTCAATCTATACCAGGAATTGGGAGTTGATTCGGGAAAAAGAATCGTGCGTAAAGTCTTCAAGAGGCTCGTCCGGAATGAATTTCCCGGCGCGTTCTGCAATATCGTGGCTGATCCGATGGTGCCGGGCTGGGTGATGACCCAACATGGCGATGGCGATGGCAGCAAGATCGTGCCCCGGATAATCCATTATTTGGAAACCGGCAAGCCCGAAATCATCAAGGGCTCGGTCGATGACGGGATGACGATGAATTACGCGGATGTGGCCGCGGCTGGTTTCGTCTATGGCTATTCGGTGATTACGGACACGATAAATTTCGGTCTTCCGAAAAAACTGAAAGAAATCGTGATGACCCAGATGGCGGCGCGAATCGCCGAATTGATCGATTTCTACGCCAAGCATGGTATCAACTTGATTTATTTTTTGGGCGGCGAAACGGCCGATCTGCCCAATCAGGTCTGTTCCGCCGTGTTTGATGTCACGGTCAATGCGCACATGCCCAGAGAAAAAGTCATTGCCGGAAACGTCAAACCGGGTGATGTTATTTACGGTTTGGCCAGCGGCGGCAAAGCGCGGGGGGAAAAGGTGGAAAGTTCCTGGTTGATGTCGAACGGTTTGACCCTGGCATCTTCCTGCCTGCTGCACCGATCATATAACAAAAAACACCGCGATATCTTGCGCAATCCTTTTTGGTTCAAGGGTCGCTATCGGATCGGCGACGTTCCGGCTGGGCTGGGTTGCGAAGTGAACGAGGCGCTGCTGGCGCCAACCAGACAATGGGTGATCTTCATCCGTAAATTTCTGGATTATCTGGATCATGAGGGCATTGGAAAAATGCTTCATGGTATCAGCGTTAACACCGGCGGCGGAGCCACGAAAATTCTTCATGTGGGCGAAGGCGGTATCCGCTACGTTAAAGAAATGCCGACCCCGGGGCCGATCTTCCAACTCATTCATGAGGAATCCGGCCAGAACTGGCGCAATATGTTCGAGACTTTCAATTGCGGAGTCGGGCTTGACGTTGTCGGCAAAGATGATCCGCGATTTCAACGGGCCATCAGCCAAGTAGCCGCGAACTGCGAAATCGAGCTTTATCGGCTCGGCCAATGCGAAGCCAAGGAAGGGGAGAATGACGTCATCTTGAAAACTCCTTATGGGACGTTCGACGACTATACGAAGAAGAAGTAAACCAAAAGGACCAAGGGTAAGCGGGTAAGGCACAAGCCATACCCGTTTTTTTGTTGCCGAACAAGCAGTTTGTCTAAGCAAAAAAAATGAGGACCGTTTAAGAAAGGTCCTCGGCAACGCGAGCGTTGCGATGGTTTTGATGTTTCAGACAAAACGTTTTTTTCTGAATTCGGTAAAATACTTCCTGAACTCCCTTTGCTTATCATACCCCCGTAAATTCGGTTTCTGGTCCGGTTTGGGCCAGTTACTTTTTTCGATGTCCTTGCGGTCATCGGTTTTATTTTCCGGATTTTCCGGAATAGTTTGCGAAGCGGGGTTGGTGGAATCTTTGAGGTTGGGGGAATTTTGGGTGTTGGGGGCAGAGAGAGTATTTGTCGGTTGATAAGGAGCTTGTTTGGTTTGATTGGATTGAGCGTTGGTGATGAAAAAGAGAGCAGAGATGAAAAGGACGAGAAGAATGGGGGAGATTGGGATCGTTTTCATAGGTGCCACCTTTGTTTGGTGTGTTTTTGGTGTTGGTGAAGAAAAAATATTAGCCCTTGCGGGCGCCCGTCAGGGCTACTTTCTGCTTTGAAATTACCACCAAGCCGATTGTTTGTCAAGGGGCGGTTTTGGGCGTCTTTATATCCCAAAAAGGCAAAAAAATAACCCTCCTTGATAGGGGGGGGCTGTTTGTTGAAATTTATAAAAAGATAATTTTTGGACAAATTGAAAGGGGACTGTTGAATCAGTCCCCCTCGTGATCGTTTTTTGAGGTCAATCACCAACCTATGACAACAGACGTCGTTGTCGTTTGTGCTTGCTGCGCGTTCTTGCTGGCGAGTTCTTCCAGCATCAGGCTCTGGATCCTTTCGTCGACGCTGATTTTTTTGCTATAAACCCATTCGTTAATGGTAACCAGATTGTTCGGAAAGAGCGTTTCGACTGAACTCCTGCTCATCCTGGGGAGGGGGGTGGATGCGATTCGCAAGTTCCTCGCCGCGATGTAATCGTCGCCGGCTTTTTCGATTGTCGCGATTTCGGCATCCGATATTTTGGGTGCCGGCAGCGTGCAGGTGTCCGTCATCGACGAGTACCCCACCTGGGACGTTGAATTTTCCTGGGCGCTGGCGCTGAAGGAAAGGGCGAGACTGGCGATGAGGGCGGCAACTGCGATTGTGATACGGAACATGGCGTACTCCTTTGTGGATTGTGATGCCCTATTTTTGTAGGGCTGGTGTATGGGTTTGTTTAAATAACATTCTGTTTTATTCTCGATGACTATATCATAGCATAAATATAAAATTATGTCAAGAGTTTTGGCAAGAAAAAAGATGAAAAAATGGCATTTATTATTTAAAATTAGCTAAGTAATTGTTAATGGCTGGCTAATATTAAATAAGAAACGTTATATCAATATTGTCAATTTTACTGGTTATTTAACATTATATTAGCGTCGCAGTCCGCGGCGGCTTGTCCCGAGTTTGCCGAGGGAAGACTGCGACGAGGCTAATATTTTTTTAAAAAGAACAATCTCTGATATAATGAAGGTAATAAGTTACTCTCAGTTGCGTTATAACTTTATGGCATCAACCGAAGCGTTTTTAGAAAATGAAGCCGAGCTCGTGGAAAAAGCCAAGGTCGATGACCAGGCTTTTAGTATTCTTTACCAGCATTATTTTCCCAAGATTTACGGCTACGTGCAGAAGCGCGTCTCGGGCCGGGAAACGGCGGAAGATATTGTCTCGCAAGTTTTTTTAAAGGCTTTCGGCCATCGGCAAAAATATCAGAGCCGCGGTTTTAGTTTTGGCGCCTGGCTTTACCGCATCGCCACCAACGCCTTGACTGATCATTATCGCCGCCAAGGCTCTCATCTCGAAGAAGCGATCACTGACGATTCGGCGCGCGAGCCGGCGGGCGAAAATTTAACCGAAGAATTGATCCAAAAAAGCGATCGGCAAGCGATCGAAAAAGTGCTTAACAAGATGCCCGAACGCTACCGGCAAGCCGTCTATCTGCGCTATTTCGCGGAAATGGAAATTTTCGAGATCGCTGAAACTCTGCAGCTTCCCAAAACGCATGTTTCGGTGATCTTGCATCGCGCCCTGGATTGCTTCCGCCAAAAGGCGGACAAAGCCGGAATAAAATTTTATCTGATAATTTTTTAATATATGGAACAAGAATTAAATCCAAACCAAGGCCAAGACCTGGCTGGGCGTAATAAAGAGGATGAGGCAGCGTTATTAAAGGCAGAGGAAAAAATTAAAAACCTCGCTTTTAAAGACGAACCCGCTACGCCGGATTTCCAGGAAAATTTGCAAAATCGGATTTTGGCGGCGCGCCATCGTCATTTTTCTATGTCCGAATTTTTAAACAAGCTCGCCAAAGGATTGATTTTTATGTTTGACACCAAGGCTTTTGTCCCGGCCGTGGCCGTTTTTTTGATCATTGCCGTCGGCTTGAGCCTGACCATGCCCTGGCTGCCGCGGCAAGCGGGCGTTAATAATCCCTGGGGGAAGATCTCCCAATTGGTTATCAACCCGGCCTACGCGCAGGATAATTTTTCCGCCGAGGCGACCATTTCCGACAGCTTGGGCGTTGGCGCCGATACGGCTTTTATCATTAAAAGCAAAGAGGCGATTGACGAGCAAACTCTGCGGGCGAACATAACTTTACAACCGACGACCGAATTTTCCTTAACCAAGATCGATGATCATACTTATCAAGTAATTCCGGCGCAAGCTTTGGCGGCCAAGAAAGTTTATAGCTTGAAGATCGCCAGCGCTTATGTCGATCAAAGCGGCGCCACCGTCGAGCGCGATTATTCCTGGGCCTTCCAGGTCAAAGATATTTTTAAGGTTTTGAATTCGATCCCGGGCAATCAGGCCAATGGCGTGCCGTTGGATGCCGGAATTGAAGTGACTTTTTCCAACGAAAACTTCAGCAATTACGAACAAGCGTTCAAGATCGAGCCGGCCATTGCCGGGCGTTTTGAGATTCACAAGCGCACTTTGGTTTTTGTGCCCAAAGCTTTGGAGGCGGGGATGATCTATACCGTGACCATCAATAAAGATTTGCTGAAAGTTACGGGGAGCGAAGCCAAGCTCGCGGAAAATTATGTCATTCAATTTGAAACCGATCCGGCCGGAAAAAAACGCGGCGAGTATTCCGAATTCAATTTCCAAAATAATTTTAACGAGATCTATACCGAACGCGCGCCGGCGCTGGCTGTCAATCTATACAACATCAAACAGGAAACTTTTGCCGTCGAAGTTTACGCATTTTCCGGCGCGGACGGATTTATTGCCGCCCTGGAAAAGTCGCAAAAAATTCCCTATTGGGCGCAGTACAATCGCGCTGTCTACAATACCGACGTTTCCGCCTTGACTAAAGTTTCCTCGTTTTCCATTCCTTTGTCGCCTTTTGGCTACAACAAATACTTGGTGTTTCCCGACAAGATCGCCAAGGGTTTTTATGTCGTTCAGGTCAATATCAACGGCGTTTATCTTCAGACATTTATGGAGGTTTCCGATTTGACCAATTATACGACCGTGACTGATACCAATACTTTGGTTTGGCTCAACAATATCAAAACCAAAGGACCGGCGGCCGGGGCGAAGGTAAAAATTATCGGCACGGACAAGCAGACGGTTACCGGAAGCGACGGAACGGCCGTGATGCCGACCAGCTGGCTGTCTGCCGGCACCACCAGCGACCGCACTTACTTGCTGATCGACGCGGGAGAAAAAACGATCGTGCCGATCAATTTCAATTATCAAAACACCGCGCCAACGGGCGTCATGCCTTTGAGCGCCGCTTCTAAATTCTGGTATTATTTTTATACCGATCGGATGACTTACCAGCCGGGCGACACGGTCAGCTATTGGGGCTTTGTCAAACCACGGGAAGGAGTGAAAAGCTCTTCGACGGTCACGATCAAATTATTCGGCTGGCAAAGTTATTACGATTATTACAATGACCCGGTGCCGCTCTTGCAAACCGCGGCGCAGCTTGATCCTAACTTTACTTTTACCGGCAAGATCGATCTGGGGCGTTTATCCGCCGGGTATTATTATTTGGAATATTTTATCGGCGACCAGATGATCGGCAGCCGCGGTTTGAACATCGAGAACTATGTCAAACCGGCTTATAAAGTGGAGGCGAACGCCGACCAGCACGCGGTTTTTGCGGGGCAGACCCAGTCGATCGCGGTCAAGGCCAGCTTTTTCGAAGGCACGCCGGTTCCTAATCTGGCTTTAACTGACCCGAACGATAACGGGCAATTAAAAACCAACGCTTTGGGCGAAGCGATCAAAACTTTTAAGGTCGATCCGGTTTCCGGCGACTACGGCAGCAACTGCAATTATTTTTATCCGGTCGCGTCCGAGGAAGCCGATATTTCCGCCAGCGCTTGCTACACTGTTTTCAATTATAGCGTCGTCCCCAAGGGGGAACTGGTGAAAACGGACGGAGCCGATCAGGCGAAATTGCAATTAAACGTGAAAAAGGTGGATATCGCCAAAGCCAACGTGGTCGGGGCGACCGAAGATCAATTCTTGCACGAAGCCGCTCCGGGCATGCCCGTAACCGTTTCGGTCACGGAAATTTCTTATCAGGCCGTTTCCACCGGACAGTATTATGATTTCTTCAATAAGATCGTGCGTAATACCTATCGCTACAATGAGATCAGAAATAATATCGCCTCGGCCAAGGGCAAAACCGATTCGGCCGGCCAATACCAGTATTCATTTCCGATCAAGCCGAAAAACAGTTATGAAGTCAATGTCACGATCAAGGATGTTAACGGCCAGGATATCAATGAGCGATATTATATCTATTACAGCCAGTATAATTTTGACGATCAAAGCGATTATTATAATTTGGGATTCAAAGATCAGAAGAAAACGGATTTTTCCTTGGGCGAACAGGTGCAGATCCAATATAAGAATAAGGATCAGCTCTTGCCTGTTGCCCCCGGCCATTATCTTTTCTATCGCCTGTTCAAAGGATTGGTGGATTATCAGATCGGCGGCAGCGCGGAATATAATTTCAATTTTACCGACCGCTTCTTGCCCGGCGTGTACGTGATGGGAGTTTATTTTGACGGTGAAACTTACCATCGGCCGGGAAGTTACGGTTATTGGGAGTCATATTCCCCCGGGCTGTATGTGCCTTTCAAGCAAACCGACCGGGAATTAAAAGTCGAGGTGACGCCGGATAAAGACAAATATCAGCCGGGAGGCGAGGTGAAGTTGGCTGTCAAAGTTACCGACAAATCCGGCAAGCCCGTGGCGGCGAGCGTCAATCTTAATCTGGTTGACGAGTCTTATTACGCGATCTATCCGGAAAACGTCGATGCCCTGGGAGGATTATACGGCAATCGGGTCGAGGACGGCGAGTTAGTGACTTATATTTCCAATCCGGCGCCGGCGCTTGGCGCCGAAGTCGCGGAAAGGGGCGGCTGTTTTCTCGCGGGCACCAAAATAACCATGGCCGACCGGTCGCTTAAAAATATCGAAGATGTTAAAATCGGCGACGAGGTGCTTACCTTTACCAATGAAACGGCGCGGAGTTTGGTGGCGGGAAAAGTAACCAAGACCTATGTCCACGAAGTCGGCGAGTATTTGATCATTAATGATAAATTAAAAATCACTCCGATCCACCGCGTTTTCTTGAACGGCCAATGGCGGATGATCGGCGAAGCCAAGGTCGGCGACTGGCTTTTGGACGAGCAAGGCGAAAAAGTTAAGATTGCCAAGATCGAGGACCGCCGCGGTCTGTTCAAAGTTTATAATCTGACGATCGAGCCTTATCATACTTTTTTTGCCGAAGGTTTTTATGTCCATAATGATAAAGGCGGCGGCGTGCGTTCGCTGTTCGTGGATACGGCCGTGTTTATGAACGTCAACACCGGCGCTGATGGCGCGGCAATCGCCGCCTTCAAGCTGCCGGATAATATCACTTCCTGGCGCGTGACCGCGCAAGCTTTAAGCGGCGATCTTTACGCCGGCGACAAGGTCATCAATCTCAAATCGTCTCTGCCGGCCTTCGTCAACACCACTTTCGCCAAAGAATATTTAACGGTCGATAAGCCGATCGTAAAAGTGCGGGCTTTCGGCGACGCGCTGCGCGATAATGATCCGGTGCAATTCAAAATGGACGCGCCGACTTTGAATTTTTCGAGCACGACCGTCGGCCAGGCCTTTGTTGCTTCCTATTTTAAGCTCCCGCCATTGGCGATCGGCGAGCACTCGATCACCACGGCGATCAAAGCCGGCGGCAACCAGGACGCGGTTTTGGAAAAAGTGAAGGTGCTCGATACTCGTTTTAAAGAAACCAAAACCCAGTTCTATGAATTATCGCCGGGCCTTAAAGCGGCCGGGGCGCCCGATGGCCAGACTAATTTGATTTTCAGCGACAAAAACCAAGGCCGATTCTACGGCCAGCTTTCCTATTGTTTCTTTTGTTCGGGCGGCGATCGGGTCGATCAAAAATTGGCCCGGGTCGTATCGGCCGATCTCTTGAAGAAATATTTCGGCGAAGAACCCTTTAACCCGGAAACTTTTAACGGGGCGATGTATCAAACCGATGACGGCGGCGTCGCTTTGCTGCCCTATGCTTCTTCGGATTTTGAATTGTCAGCCAAGGTCGCTTTTGTCGCCGGAGATTATTTCGATAAGACCCGGCTGACCAATTATTTTTACAAGATTTTGACGGCCGATGATTCGACCCGCGAACAAGTCGGGGTTTCTCTTTTCGCCTTGAGCGGTTTGGGCGAACCGATCTTGTCGCCGGCGGAAAATTTCGCCGCGCTGCCCGATCTCACCGCTAAGGAAAAATTGTATATCGGCATTGCCCTGAATCATTTGGGCGACGCGGAAACGGCGCGCGCTATCTATTCGGCGGTAATAAAAGACAAAGGAGAAAAATTAGATCCTTATCTGCGGGTCAAAGTTTCGGATTCCAACGATGAGATTTTGGCGGCGACCTCGCTGGCGGCGATCTTGGCGGGCGGGCTCTTAATTCCCGATCATGAACAATTATGGAATTACGCGGAAAGTAATTATACCCGGAATATCTCGATTGATCTGGAAAAGCTGGCCTATGTTTCCGAAACTTTGCCCAAACTTACTCCGGGCGAAGTATCCTTTACCATCAATCTGCCCGGAAGAAAAATCGACAAAACTCTCTCGCGCGGCGAAAGTTTCCGCCTGAAAATCGAACCGGCTGATCTGGGAGTGATTTCATTCTCCAATATCAAAGGCCAGGTCGGCTTGACCAGTTCTTACCAGGCGCGCGAAGCCAATATCGCGCCTCGTGATGATTCTTATGTTTCCTTGCGGAGAGAATACTATGTCAACGGCGTTAAGACCAATACCTTCAAAGAAAGCGACTTGGTGGAGATCAGGATGTACCCGTCCTTCAAACCCGGCGCCTTAAATTATGGTTATCAAATTACCGATCTGCTCCCTTCCGGGTTGAGCGTGATGACCAATCTTTATTCGCGCGGCATGAATTACTCCTGCAGCAATTATTATCCTTACGAAGTTAACGGGCAGACGGTTAAGTTCTCGATCTGGAAGGACTGGAATAAAGGTTCATATTGCCATACGGATTATTTCAGTTATTTCGCCCGCGTCGTTAATCCGGGCGAATACCGGGCCGAATCGGCCGTGATCCAGTCGTTCGAGGCAAGCACCGTCAAGAATTATTCCGGCGCGAATACGGTGTTGATCGAAAAATAAATCTTATCTTATGGCGGGAAGAAGGATCATCATTTTAATTTTTGTTTTAGGCGCATCGGCGGTCATCTTGGCCGCCGGTGCGTTTGTATTGGAGAAAAAGAATTTTTCCGCGGAAAAGGCGATCAGCCCGGATCGGCCGGCTAATGAAGCGGTGAATGAATCGGCGCATATTTTTCCTTATGATCGTAATCTTTTCAATTCAGCCATCAGTAAAAATTATCTTGAGCGAATGGCGACGAGCGGGCCGGTCATTGCCGGCCTGGTGCCGCATCATGAGTTGGCCGGGGATCTGGCCGCGGAATTTTTTTCCTCGCTGGCGCAAAAACAAAAAGTTAATAATTTCATTGTCATCGGACCCTTGCACTCGGATCAAGCGGTCGGCCCCGCGGTAAGCGGGCGGTTTATCTGGGATGCCGGGTTTGGCCAGGTGGAAAATAATTATGAAATACTGGACGATCTGGTCGCGGCTCATTTGGTGGTTTATGACGAGAATGCGGTGCGGAGCGAGCACGCTCTTTATAATATGGCGCCGTTCATCGCCCATTATTTTCCGGAGGCGAAGATCGCGCCGATCGCCTTGACTTCGCGTAATTCTCCGGAACAATGTTTCGCTTTGGCTCAGGCTCTGCAGAAATATCTGGCCCAAGGGGATACGGTGCTGGTCGCCTCGATCGATTTTTCCCATTATCTTCCGGCTGATCAAACTCCGGCCAAAAATTTGCGAATGATCGAGTTGATAAAAAATAAGGATTACCAGACGATTGCCGGCCTGGCCAATGATTATTTGGATTCGCCCCCTTCGCTTATCACCTTGCTTAAGGCCGCTGATCTGTCGGATGCCGGCGTTAATATTTTAGCTTCGACCAATTCCGGAGAAATTACCGGGACGCCGGTTCTTTCTTCAACCAGCTATATCAGCGCCTTTTTTGCCGTCCCCCTCCTTTCAAATGAGTCTGTCCCCGCGAAGGCGGGGAAGGGGTCTGGGCCCGTCTCGGTTTTACCTACAGCGTCCAGTAGTCCCTTGAAGCTGCTTTTTTTCGGCGACATTATGCTTGATCGCCAGGTCGGCGAAAAGATCAAGGCTTCGGGAAGCTTGGACTGGATCTTCAAGGGCTTGAATTCGACCGGAATTTTTCAAGGCAATGATATTGTTTCCGCCAATCTGGAAGGCGCGGCCACTGATAATGGCGCGCATTATCCGCCGGCCTTGGTTTTTGATTTTGCTTTCGCGCCCAAGCTGGTCGGAGAGCTCGCGAAATATAATTTTAATTATTTTAATCTGGCCAATAATCATTTAGCCGATCAGGGCAAAAATGGTATAATAGAGACAGAGAAAAATCTTACTGATCTGGGTTTTGTTTTTGCCGGCTGCCAGGATCGCCAAGTCGGCGACTGCACGGCCAAAATTGTGGAGAAAAGCGGCCGCCAGATCGGGTTGATCGGCGCGAGCATGGTTTATGGCGCGCTTGATGAAAACCGCCTGATCGCCGAAGTAAAAAAGCTGGCCAGTTCCACCGATTTAGTGGCGGTGCAAATACATTGGGGAACGGAATACAAGCACGAGGCGGCGGCCAACCAAACCGTTTTGGCGCGCAAATTGATCGATGCCGGCGCTGATATCATCATCGGCCATCATCCGCATGTGGTCGGCGGGGTGGAACTATATAAAAATAAGCCGATTTTTTATTCGCTGGGGAATTTCGTTTTTGATCAGTATTTTTCTCTTGATACGCAGGAAGAGTTGGGAGTGAGGATAGCCGTAACCACCCCCAAACCCCTCCTTGGAAAGGAGGGGGGCGAGGGGAAAAATTTCCAGATCGATCTTTTGCCGATCAAATCGGAAGCCGGACGCTTGCGCCTGATGAATAACGCGGAGAAAGATAAATTTTTGACCAAGCTGGCGGGCTGGTCGATCGGCGATAAAAATTTTTTGTCGGAAGTCGGAGCGGGTAAAATAGTTATTGAATAAACAATAAAAGTTAATTTAAATATCAAGATGAAATTTTTTGAACCAAAAAGCCGGGGGGCGAATTTATTCCGCGATCTGGCGATTATTCTTTTTAGCATCATTATTACGATTTTGTTGATAAAAACCGGCGTCCTGAACACTTTATTGGCCGGAACTCAACAGGTAAAAATATTAGGAAGTTTTATCGCGGGAATGTTTTTTACTTCCATCTTCACGACCGCGCCGGCAACGATAACTTTGGCGGAGCTCGCCCGCTCCAATTCTATTTGGCAGGTGGCGATTTTCGGGGGGATAGGGGCGACGATCGGGGATTTGGTTATTTTTCAATTTCTTAAAAATGAATTGGTCGAAGATTTTTCCGGCTTGGTTAAGAAGTACGGTTCGAAAAGAGTTATCGCGATCTTCCACCTGAAATTTTTGCGCTGGTTTTTTGCTTTTTTGGGAGCGCTGGTGATCGCCTCGCCCTTGCCCGATGAATTAGGGCTGGCAATGATGGGGGTGTCTAAGGTCAAAACCCGGGTCTTTATTCCTCTGTCTTTCGCGCTTAATACCTTGGGAATTTTGATTATCGGCCTGATCGCCAAATCATTATGAAAATATCCAAGAATTACTTTATGGCCGTGGCGGTTTTGGTCGGCGCGATTACCGGCGCCGGAGTTTTTGCCATGCCTTTTGTTTTGACTCATTCCGGTCTTTGGCCGTTTGTTTTTTGGTTTCCCATTTTGGTCGCGGTCCAATGCCTGATCCATCTTCTTTTTGCCAAAGTCATTTTGTCCACCAAGGGCTTGCACCGCGTTCCCGGCTACACGGAAATTTATGCCGGAAAGAATTGGAAAAAAATTGTTTCGATTTTTGCCGTAATCGGCGGCTGGGGCACGATCCTGGCCTATATAATTTTGGGCGGCGTCTTTTTTAATCAGTTTTTTTCCCCGCTGATCGGGGGCAGCCTTTTCACTAATTCGCTCATTTTTTTCGCCTTGGAAACTGTGGTGGTCATTGCCGGATTAAAGACGATCGCGGGATCGGAAATGATTTTTTCCTTTTTACTCCTTATTTTATTCGTGGTGCTGTCGGTCAAATGCTTCGGCCGGTTTGATCTGAGCAATTTTACGGCGGTCAATTGGGAGGATTTTTTTCTCCCTTATGGCGTGATTTTTTTCGCGATTGGCGGCGATGCGGCCATTCCGGAAGTGGTAAAACTTTTGGATAAGGAAAAGGAAAAAATAAAAAGCGCGATCTTGTGGGGGACGATCTTGCCCGCGGTTATGATGTTTATTTTTGTGATCGCCACGGTCGGGGCAATGGGCGCGTTGACTACCGCAGACGCTTTGTCTGGATTGAACAAATTTTTCGGCAATGGCTTTGTTTCCATCTCCCTGCTTTTCGGCTTAATTTGCATTGCCACTTCGTTCTGGGTATTTGCCCAAGCGGTGCGGGAAATATTCTGGTGGGACTTTAAGATCAATAAGTATTGGTCGCTGGTTTTAGCCGTCGGCGTTCCGCTGGCATTTTTTATTTTCGGCTTTACTAATTTGACGACAGTCGTTTCTCTTTCCGGCGCGATCACCAGCGGCGTTTTAGGAATTATTCTGATTTCTCTGACCGCGGCCGTGGACCGTGAGGGGCAAAAAAAATCGCCCATCGCCATTAAAACTTCCCGGCCGTTGGCGATCGTTTTGTATTCTCTTTTCATTGTCGGGTTTTTGACCGAGCTGTGGACGATAATTTTTAAATTATGAAAATCGCGGTAATTTCCGATCTTCACGATAATCTGGTCAACTTGAGAAAATGTCTCTCTTGGTGCGGGCAAAATAATATCGAGAAGCTGATCTGCTGCGGCGACGTGACCAACGCGGAGACGCTGGGAATTCTTTCCCGGGAATTTAAGGGAGAAATTTTTTTAGTCCGCGGCAATTTGGAGATCTACCAAGAAGAAGAAATCGAGCCTTATAAAAATTATACTTATGGCGGGCGGCTTGCCGGCCATAGCCTTGGCGACGGCCGGACGGCGATTTGGGAGATTGATGGAAAAAAAGTCGGCGTCTGCCATGAACCTTTTTTTATCAATCAAGTTTTAGCAAAAGCAAAATCCCCCCTCCTTTCTAAGGAGGGGTCTGGGGGTGGTTCTGCAAAGGCGGCGGACATCGTCTTTTACGGCCATACTCATAAGCCCTGGATCGAAGAAAAAGACCATGTTCAAATAGTGAATCCGGGAACTTTGGGCGGAGTCTTCACTCAGCCGACTTTTGCTGCTTGGGATACCGTGAGTGGTAAACTGGAATTAAAATTGCTGAATAATCTCTAATTTAAACTCCAAAATCTTCACTTAAATGAATATTGATCGGCAAATTAAACAAATCGCGATCAACGCGGCCAAACAGGCCGGTAAGGCTTTGAGCGCGGAATATTTCCGCTTCAATCGGGCCGACGTCCAGATGAAATCGCGCTTTGAAATTTTGACCCGGGCGGATCTTTTGAGCGAGGAAATTATTTTAAAAGAGATCAGGCGTAATTTTCCGCATCACCATATTTTGTCCGAAGAAACCGGCGATAATAAAGCGGTGTCGGATTATTTTTGGATCATTGATCCTTTGGACGGAACCACTAATTTTTTCATGCGCGATCCAATGTGGTCGATCTCGATTGCCTTGGCTTATCAAGGCGAATTGATCTTGGGGATTGTTTACGCGCCGATCTTGGGTGAATTTTATCTGGCCGAAAAGGGTGAGGGCGCAACCTTGAATGGTCGATCAATAAAAGTTTCCGATATCAGTAAAAATCAGGTAGTTAATTTGTTTTGTCATGGTCATAATGATCCGGCCATAAAAAAGGCCGTGAAATATTATACCTATCAGAAAATTCATGGTTTTGATTCTCGGCAGATAGGATCGGCCGCGCTGGAATTGGCTTATACTGCCGGAGGCCGGGTTGAATCGATCTCGATTCCGGGCGCTGATCTTTATGACGTGGCTGCCGGCGTGCTTTTGGTCAAAGAAGCGGGCGGAAAAGTGACTGATTTGAAAAATAAGGAATGGACAATTGCCAGTCAGGACATGGTCGCTTCTAATGGCAAGGTCCATCAGGATGTTTTGGGTGTTTTTAAGAAAATCAGCTAAAGACCTTAAGGCTCTTGACAGCTTTTTTGATTTGTAATATAACACAATTAAGTGGGTGAATTCCCTGTTTAATGGTGTTAGTCGAAGCAGTATGGGCTTTGCTCGAACGAAGCAATCGTTTTGGCAAAGCCCTTTTTTTTATCAAGCGAAGCGAGCGAAATAATCCCGCGACAGCGGAGATTATTTCCGAGCGAGCGATGATAAATACTTCGTCCGGCGGCACGCGAGGATACCTTTCAGAAAAGATGGGTGCGGGGATTGCCTTGCGCTTGATACCATTCGTTTGTTATAATTATCTTGGTTCATTCAGCCCCTTTTCTGGCATGAAAAGGGATATCCGCATTTCAACCCCTTTAAAGAGAGGTGAATTATGCTTCACTTTACCATCGGCCAAAACATTGGCCCTCCGGCGATCATAGTCGCCAAAAAAACAGCGCGCATCAAATAAGAAAAAAGTGCGTGGTGTTGGTCGGGTTCTGGCTAAGCGAAGCAATCGCTTGGACAGAACCCCCTATTTTTTTACACGCTTGATCGGTGGAAAAAAATTGCTACAATTATATTCTGTTCCTTTGCTCATTATTATTTAAATTTATCTAAATATTATCCCCTGTAAAAAGGGGAGTTGGCAATAAACCTTCCACTTTCAAAAATAGAAAGGACAACCGTCTATGATTGTATCGATCAGCACGTCACAAGCGGCCGCCAAAACGCAAACCGCATGAAGAAGCCGGCGTTACCAATGAAAGGGGAAAAAGATGAGGCATAAACACCCTCTGCCAAGGGATTCTCCCTAGGAAAATAGTGTCGGAATATATCCGATAGTTAGGGCAAATTCGGCGGAAGCAAGACTAAGGTCTTCGCTTCCGTTTTTTAAAATGTGGTATTGACAAATTTTATAGAATGTGATAATGTTAAAATACGAACGTTGAAAAGATTATAGCCGGTTTTAGAGCCACTGGGAAGGCGTCCCAATGGTTTTTTGTTCCACCTTAACTATCCCAACCCAGCGCGGGTGCCGGATAATAGAAAGAGAAAGCATACATTCGCCGCCTGTTTTCATTGTTTCGGTAAACACATTTTCTCAACACGGGCCACGGACCTACTGTGGACACAGGAAGCAGTGGGGCCAGTTCTGTACCGGCAGGAACTAAAATACTTGTCCGGACATTGTTGCCTGCACTCCCCATCGGGACCCCGCACGGGCGGTAAACCGAGGCTCCAGGCAACGCGATGCGCAATCGACAATCGCCGCCACCAACGACATCATTTCCTGCGGCGACGCGCAAAACCTCGTTCCTTTAATGCGCGCTACGTTCTGTCGATATGAAGAACGAGCAATTCCAACCACGAAATCCAATCCCGGGCTAACGTGACATTGGCCCAAAGGAAAGGGACATCATGCGAAGAAAATTCGCCTATGAAAGTCGAGCAGCGCCGCAGGCACTGACATCCTGAATCTTCAGGGGCAGCAACCTGCAAGGCTGACTGTCTACGATAGCATACGGGAGCGAGATTGATCTAATCAACTCGCTCCTTTTTTAATATCCAATATCAAATAATAAATATCAAAAAAATATTATAATATTTAAATATTTTTTAATATATCGGTTATTTGATATTGGATATTTAAAAACGCCGGCATTGCGCCAGCGCTTTTTAGTTCGGTCACAATCTCGCATTGCGGACTGCGACCGAACAGATAAATTAATTTCCTTATAGCGAGCATTGAAAAATTTCCGTTAAAGCACGCAGCGTAGAAGCCGTGCAAAATCGCGTTGTTTGAGGAGGCGCCGCGCCGACGAGTATAGCGATTTTGCTAGGCTTCCTAGCGGAGTGATAGGAAATTTTTCCTGCGAGCAGTTTTTTGCGCCACTTTTTTTAAAAAAAGTGGCAAAGATTTTGCTAAAAATTTAAAATAAAAAACGTCGGCTTTTTTGAACCGACGTTTTTAATTTATTTTAATTTATAATTTTCGATAGGTATTGCCCGGTATAGCTTTTTTTCACTTTGGCAACTTGCATTGGCGTGCCTTGGGCGACGATTTCGCCCCCCTTGTCGCCGCCTTCCGGGCCGAGGTCGATGATCCAGTCGACCGATTTGATCACTTCCATATTATGCTCGATGATTAGGACCGTATTGCCGCGATCGACCAATTTATTCAGAACTTCCAAAAGATTCTTGATATCGTCAAAATGCAGGCCGGTGGTCGGCTCATCCAAAATGTAAAGCGTGCGGCCGGTGGCGCGGCGGGATAATTCCGTGGCGAGCTTAACGCGCTGGGCTTCGCCGCCGGACAAGGTCGTGGCCGATTGGCCGACTTTGATATAGCCCAAACCGACTTCATTCAACATGGCGATCTTCTGGTAGATGGCCGGGACATTTTCGAAAAAAGTCATCGCTTCCTCGATCGTCATATCCAAAACATCGTAAATATTTTTTCCTTTGTAGAAAATTTCCAAAGCTTCTTTATTGTATCTTTTACCGTGGCAGACTTCGCACTCGACATAAACATCGGGCAAAAATTGCATCTCGATCTGCACCAGGCCGTCGCCGGCGCAGGCTTCGCAGCGTCCGCCCGGAACATTGAAAGAAAAGCGCCCGGCATTATAGCCGCGGATCTTGGCTTCGGGCAAAGAAGCGAAAAGATCGCGGATCGGCGTAAAAGCTCCCGTATAGGTGGCGGGATTGGAGCGGGGAGTGCGGCCGATGGGCGATTGATCGATATCGATCACTTTATCAATGGCGTGCAAGCCTTCGATGCGGTCGTGTTTGCCCGCTTCTTCTTTGGCGCCGTAAAATTCATGGGATAGATGGCGGGCCAGAATATCATTCATTAAAGTGGATTTGCCCGAGCCGGAAACGCCGGTGATAGCGATGAATTTGCCGAGTGGGAATTCCACATCGATATTTTTCAGATTATTTTCGCGGGCGCCGACTATTTTCAAGGTCTGGCCGCTGCCATGGCGGTATTTCCGGGCGATCGGAATGAATTTTTTTCCTGATAAATATTGGCCGGTCAAAGATTTGGGATTGGCTTCGATTTGCGCCGGAGTGCCCACCGCGATGATCTCGCCGCCATGGATGCCGGCCCGCGGACCGACGTCGACGACATAATCGGCCGAACGGATGGTTTCTTCATCATGTTCGACAACAATCACGCTGTTGCCCAAATCGCGCAATTCCTTTAGAGTGCTGATCAATTTGGCATTGTCGCGCTGATGCAAGCCGACGGAAGGTTCGTCTAAAATATACAAAACTCCGACCAAGGCTGAGCCGATCTGCGTGGCTAAGCGGATGCGCTGGGCTTCGCCGCCGGACAAGGTCATGGCCGCGCGGTCAAGCGTCAGATAATCCAAACCGACATTGGAAAGAAATAATAATCGGGCGCTGATCTCTTTGATGATTTGCGCCGAGATCTTTTTGTCTTTGGCTGTCAGATTCTTGGAAGCCGGCAGGGCGCTGAAGAACTTTTTCGCTTCATCGATATTTTTGACGGAAATGTCATTGATATTAACCCCCTCTATCTTTACTCCCAAAACTTCCGGCTTCAAGCGCTTGCCGCCGCAGGTCGGGCAGACCAAGACGCGCATATATTTGCCGATCTCTTTGCGCACATAATCGGAATCGGTTTGCTGATACCGTCGTTCCAAATTAGGGATCACGCCTTCGAAGTTGGTCACTAATTCGCCGGAAAAGCGGTCGGATTCATAATCCATGCGGTAATCTTTTTTGCCCGTGCCATATAGCAAAATGTCTAATTGGTTTTTGGTGAAATCTTTGAGCGGCGTATTCAGATCAAATCCGTATTCTTCGCCGACCGTGCCGAGGATTCGCAATAACCAGGTTTGCGGACCGTTGATGGCGTGCGACATCGGTCTGATCGCGCCCTGCGCTAAGGTTAAATTTTTATTGATGATGGTATCGGCTTCGATTTCTAATTTGGTGCCCAAGCCGTCGCAGGAAGGACAGGCGCCGTGCGGAGTATTGAAAGAAAAATTCCGCGGCTCCAATTCGACCATGGAAATTCCGCAATCCGGACAGGCGAATTGCTTGGAAAAAATCCGCTCGTCGCCCTCCTCCTTTCCAAAGAGGGGCTGGGGGTGGTTCTGCCCCCCTCCTTTCGAAGGAGGGGTTTGGGGGTGGTTTAGCGGTGCGATAATGACCAAGCCATTGGAAAGGTCAAGCGCTTTTTCTACCGATTCGGTCAGTCGCGCCGTTTCTTCCTTGCCCGCCTCGACTCTAATTTTATCAATAATAATTTCCACTGAATGTTTTTTTTGCTTGTCGATTTCCATATCTTCCAAATCTTCCAGAGTGTAAATTTTTCCGTCAAACCGGACCGAACCGAAACCGGCCTTGGCGATCCCTTCTATTATATTGCGGTGCTCGCCCTTCTTGTCTTTGACGATCGGCGAAAGGATCATGGCCATCTGTCCGACGTAATGTTTGTCGATCTGCTCGACTATTTCGTCAACGGTATATTTTTTTACTTTTTTGCCGCAGATCGGGCAATGCGGCACGCCGATGCGGGCGTAAAGCAAGCGCAGATAATCATAAATTTCCGTGACCGTGCCGACGGTCGAGCGGGGATTATGCGAAGCGGTTTTTTGGTCGATGGAAATGGCCGGCGAAAGCCCGTCGATCTGATCGACGTCCGGCTTGTCCATCAAGCCGATGAATTGCCGCGCGTAAGCGGAAAGCGACTCGACATAGCGGCGCTGGCCTTCGGCGTAAAGCGTGTCAAAAGCCAGGCTCGATTTTCCCGAACCGGATAATCCGGTGATGACGACCAATTTGTCGCGCGGAATTTCCAGCGAAACATTTTTTAAATTATGCACCCGCGCGTTCTTGATCTTGATTACTTTGTTGTTCAAAGTTTTCGGCATAAATTTATAATTCCCCTCTTGAGAGGGGTGGTTCCGCCTCGGAACCGGGGTGTGTTAAAATCAGCGTCAGAATCTTAGATTGATTATTGTTTAACGACTATTTTTACTAAAATTTTATTATACACGAGAAAAGTAGTTGGCGCAAGGTCAAGGACCGGCAGCTGATTATCGGAGTAGCAAAGTTGACAAATTACGCCTGATATTATATATTGAGCGGCAATGGTTCTTTGACAGATAAATCGGATAAAAACAATAAAACCTAACAGAAAGAGGTGATTTATGTTCAAGAAAGGTGATTTTACCGGTTATCTTCTCAGCGTGTTGATGGGGATTTCCGCCACGGAACTTTTGACCATGAAATTTTGGGGCAGCGCCTGGTGGCAAGTGGCGATCGCCTGCGCGGTCGGGGTCATTGCCGGTTTGTTCATCGCCGATCACCGTGCCATGATCGTGATCGGTCAAAAGACGGTAAAGAAGTCAATGGCATTTTTAAAAACTGCCGGCGAATGTTGGGAAGGAAAAAAGCTGCATCAGGCAAACTGGTCGGGGCGCGGAAAAAAAATAGCCGGAGTTGCTTGGCGGATTTCTGGCGCGGTAGCGAGACTATTCTGTTTTTTACTTTTATATTCTCTGACTTCGGCAATTTTTTTCGTTTTTCTTGGACATCCTTTCAGTTACGGTTTTAATTTTATTTCCATCGGCCATATCTCGGCCGGAGCGGGCATGCCGCTTTTGTTCTTGGCGATTTCCTGGATGTGGATATGGTTTTCGCCATATGGGTCAATTGCCAATAACAATAGCAAGACGGAAGGATTAGCCCGCGAAAAAGAAATAATTTCGGAAAATTGGAGATTGTTACGTTTTTTGCCGCTTTGGTATTTAAGAATTTCTCTTTCGATACTCGTCTATCTGGGCATGATCGTCGCGGCTATTGCCCTTTTCTTCGGTAATTTTGCCGCGGAAATTTGGGGCCGCAAGAAGCTATTGTTCGTGGGCATCTGCATCGTCGCTGGCGCTCTGTTCGGAACTTGGTTAAATTATTTTTTGACCCGGCAAATATCTTTTCTGGCCGGTCTCTTGTGCGGCGGAATTATTTTCTGCGCGGGCTACGCTGCCGACCGTTTCAGAATTCCCGCGGTATCCGCGCCTTTTTTCTGGGCGCATGGTTGGCTTAAAGAAATACCCATGCCTAATGTTTTTCAATCTTGATCCGATTTTTATCATGGCCGCGAGCAATTTTGTCCGCGGCCTTTTTTATTGCGAATGCTGCGAATTTAGATGATCCGAATTGATTTTTTGATCTTTGCTCCATGCCCTTTGTTCTGTTTACCACCCTTGCTTTTCCCATAAAATAAGGGTAAATTATAGTATTATGATCATCTTTTTGTATGGCGAGGACGATTTCCGCGCCAAAAAGAAAATCCGCGAACTAAAGGATAAATTCCTGCGGGAAGTCGACAAGTCCGGCGGGAGCATCGAATACGTCGATGGCAAGACCGCGGACTTGAAAGAGATCAACGAGAAGGCGGCGACGGCTTCGCTTTTGGCGTCCAAGCGGATGATTATTATTGAGGATATTTTTTCCAACCGCGATAAGGAATTATTGCCGGAAGTGGCGGAATATTTTCGCGCCAAGGAAAAAAATAAATGGGAAAATATTGTCATCTTTTGCGACAACTCGATCAAATCAAAAAGAAAAACGGGCGGGGAGGAAATCGTCAAAGCCGATTCCGAGGGCCGCGACAAGCCGCTCGGAAAAAAAGAAAAAGAATTATTTATTTTTTTAAGCAATCCCTCGGGCAAGACAGTTTCGACAAACTCACTACAGGTCGGGACAGGGCAGAAATTTGTTCAGGAATTCAAAAAATTGAATAATAGCGATTTAAGCGCCTGGATAAAAAAAGAAATCGAGGCCAGGGGCGGGGCGATTTCAACTCGCGCCATCCAAACTCTGATCGGCCTGATCGGCTATGACCTTTGGCAAATCGACCGCGAAATTGATAAATTGGTAAATTATAAAAGTGGCGAGATTCCAAAAATTGTCTTTCCTTTGGTAGAGGCTGGAGAGAAAAAGTCCCCTCTCGAGAGGGGTGCCGAGCCCGGCGAGGCGGGGTGTGTGAAGGATGGGTCTAAAGAAATGCTGGCAAAAGCGGCAACCGCGGTAACACACCCCGGCGCTCCGCGCCACCCCTCTCGAGAGGGGAATATAATCGAACCGGAAGACGTGGAAAAATTGGTCAAGGGAAATTTTGACGATAATATTTTCGCTTTGACTGACGCAATCGGCGCGCGCAACAAAGCGCTGGCCGCCAAACTGCTGGAAGAGCAATTCGAATTGGGCGCCAACGAGATTTATTTATTGACGATGATCACTCGGCAGATAAAAATAATCCTGCAGGTTCGGCAGGCGCTTGACCTTGGCCAGTCATCGCGGCAAATAATTTCCGAGTTAAAATTAAATCCTTACGTCATCCAGAAGGCGATCGAGCAGGCCCGCCATTTCAGCCTCAATGCTTTAAAAATAATCTTTGATAAATTAGTCGAAATTGATTTCAAAATAAAAACCGGCCAGGGCGAACCGCAAGTTTTGCTGGATCTGCTGGTTAGTAAGTTTTAGGGAAAATTTTTTATGTCTCGATTGACAGATTGGATAATTGGTGCTATTATGCGCTGATAATAATTATTGTTCTTATTGTTAATTTTATTGGAAAATCGAATCAGGAAAGGAGAATCGCATGCCCGGTATTTATAAACTGGTGAGAAGTCGGAGCGGAACCAAGCTGATGTTCATTGCGACTCTGCCGCCTTTGCCTAAAGTCAAATTGACGCGGAACAAGATTGCCGAGCTGAAAAAGTTTTTACAGCAGCCGGCGATTTCTGTCTTGCGGCTCAAAGTCAGGACGGCAAATATCATTCATAATCAGTACGCCGAGTTCCTGCCGAAAAGCCGGAAAGAAGTTCTGGTTCGGGACGTTGTCGCGCTCGGCGAAAATGTTTTTTTGTCCCGCACTAATGCCGGCGCCGCGAGTTATTTGGACGTCCGCCTGGCTTTGCGGCAGCATGATCTCGATTTTGCGGAACATTTGACCGCCGACAAAAAACGTTTGTTCAGAGCCGCCATTTTCCCAATTAAGAGTCAATAAAACCGCCCCCGGATAGGAGCGGTTTTTTTTGCGGGTCGAAAGAATTATTTTTTTGTTACGGAAATATTGTTAGCCAGGCAGACTTCGTCGCAGACATAGCATTTGATGCATTTCTTTTTATTGACGGCGGGATCGGCTTTGGCCGGAAAATAGATCGCCTGCCCCGGGCAGTTAACGAGGCATTTGCCGCAGGCGGTGCAGTGCCCCAGAAATTCCGGAAACTGGCGGCCCGTTCTTTCCAGTCTTTGGGTGATTCCGGAAACATCAATCCCCAGTTTATATAAAAAAGGCAGGAATCTTTCCAGAAAAATAAGCCCGAGCAACTTGCTGTTTTTAATGAATGGCACGTTGAATTTGGATTTTACTTCGTCGATCGAATTTCCCGCGACAGTGATTTTATCCGAGTCATATTGGCCGATGTTTTTATTTTTAGCCAGTCGGATGTGCTTTACGCGGTAAGGATCAAATCCCATTACGCGGCAAGCCACGATTTCCAGCGCCAGAATGTCATTCGAAGCGATCAGGAGATCCATCCGCTTGGCCTGACCGCTGGTTGGGCCATCGCCTTCCAGGCCGACAATGCCGTCGATTATGGTAAACGCCGGTTTGATGAAAGTATTGAGATCGACGATTCCCTCGCTTAATCCCTTTTCGTGAAGTTTTAATTTCTCCTCGCCGCAAATAAAGCCTTTCAGGTTTTTCATCCCGAGCGTCACGCTGGTCTGCGAATGAGTTTTTAAAACCGGCAAATTGAAAATTTTATCGGCCTCTAATAAAAGTCCGGAAACTTTCAGGTCCTTGATCACCATGCCGTTTTGGATGCGGATGATAGTCGGCCGGTAGGTATCCAGATTGATCAGCCTGATGCCGTATTTTTTGGCCAGCATTTCGTAGCCCAATTGGCGGAAAACCGTGTTCGCGTTATAAGCAAAAGGCACGCCCTCGGCAACGATCGGCTCGGCGCCTTGCGCTAAAATTAATTTTACCACCGCTTCAACCAGACGGAGATCGGTGGTAACGCCGGTGGAAGATGGCTTGGGCACGACCAAGTTTGGCTTAATGACAACTTTGTCGCCTGGCTTGATAATTGCGCCGATTCCGCCGAATGGCGCAAAAAGCTTGGCGACATTGGCGTCAATTTCTTTTTCCGCGGTCTTTAAAATTATGACTTGAGAATTTTCCATGAAAAAGCGGCATTAGATAGCCGGTCAAACTATGCGATTTTTTTCTCAAAAGACATTTACGCTTCAAACCGGCGAAGTATTTGTCTGTGTTCGCTCGAAAATGATCTCCGCCGTAGCGGGATTATTTCGCTCGCTTCGCTTGATAACAAAATATCCGCCTCGCGGGCAGATATTTTTCACCGTTATTTCAATTTATTTTGAAAATATTCCCTTAGCTCGGCGATTTTGATCCTTTCCTGTTTCATCGTGTCGCGGTCGCGGACGGTTACCATATCATCCTTTTCAATCGTGTCAAAATCGACCGTGACGCAGAAAGGCGTGCCGATCTCGTCTTGGCGGCGGTAGCGCTTGCCCACGTTGCCGTTATCATCAAATTCGCAGGCAAAATCTTTTTTCAATTCGTTAAAAATTCCTTTGGCTTTTTCCACTAAGGCCGGTTTATTTTTTAAAAGCGGGAAGATGGCGATTTTGACCGGCGCGATTTTAACGGGAAATTTCAGAACGATTCTGGTTTCTTCTGCAACCGAACCACCCCCAGACCTCTCCTTAGAAAGGAGGGGAGATTTATCCGGCGCGTTTATTTTTTCTTCAGTGTAAGCGGCAAGCATTGCGGCCAATAAGGCGCGATCAAGGCCGAAGCTTGGTTCCAAAACGTGCGGGACGAATTTGCGGCCGGTGGCCGAATCGGTCCAGCTTAAGTCCTGGCCGGAATTTTTGGCGTGCGCCGACAGATCAAAATCAGTGCGATTAGCCAAGCCGGATAATTCGCTCCAGCCAAACGGAAAATTATATTCCAAATCCACAGTTTTTTTAGAATAGTGCGAGAGTTTTTCTTTCGGGTGCTCGAAGCGATGCAGGTTTTCTTTCTTGACGCCGAGAGCGTAATAAAATTCTTCCTGCAAAGCTAACCATTGATCAAATAATTCTTCCCATTTTGCCTCCGGGTCGAAGAAATATTCAATTTCCATCAGATCGAATTCTCTGATGCGGAAAATAAAATTGCGGGTGACGATCTCGTTGCGGAAAGCTTTGCCGATTTGGGCGATGCCGAAAGGAATTTTGACGCGGGTGGAATCGCAGATATTCTTGAAATCGACGAAGATCGCGCCGGCGGTTTCCGGCCGCAGATAAACCGGGCCGTCAAAACCGTTCATCTCAGTTTTAAACATCATATTCAAAAGACGGACTTCGGTCCAGTTGGATTTGCCGCATTCCGGGCATTTTTGTCCCTGTAAAGCTTCGGTCATGGCGGCGAGATTGCCTTCCAAATCTTTGCCGGTTAATTCTTTGACCAGATGATCGGCGCGAAAACGATTCTTGCATTCTTTGCAATCGACCATGGCGTCATTGAAACCGGAAGTATGGCCGGAAGCTTCCCAAACTTTGGGATGCAGTAAAATCGGGCCGTCCAGGCCGACGATATCTTCGCGCTCTTCGACGAATTTTTTCCACCAAAGATCCTTGATATTCTTTTTCAATTGCGCGCCATATGGGCCGTAAGAATACGCCGCGGAAAATCCGCCGTAAATCTCGCAAGCCGGCCAGACAAAGCCCCGCCGTTTGCAGAGAGAGACAATTTTTTCCATTAAGTCGTTTGATTCAGACATATTGAATGAATTTTTAAATTTTATAATTTTTAAAGAATTTTTAATGATTAATTTTTAAAAATTAAAGCTTATTTAAAAATTACAAAATTATAAAAATTAAAAATTACCGATTTTGCCCCGTCGCAGTCTCCGCCGCGGGACTGCGACGTTGTTGCCACTAGCGCAGCAGTCCCCTGCGGGAGACTGCTGCATGGCAAGAAGGGGGTAAGTTAATTTAGCTAATTTTGCCCCGTCGCAGTCTCCGCCGCGGGACTGCGACGTTATCGCCACTAGCGCAAAAAATTTATAATTTATAATTTATAATTGATCCCTACATTTCCTCCACCGTCTCAATCCCTAATAAATTTAAACCATTCTTTATAACTTGCGCGACCGAACTTAATAATGCCAGGCGGGCGAATTTTATTTCTTCCTCGACAGCTTGCAGAACCGGCACGGCGTGATAATAATCATTAAGCATTTGGGCGACCTCATAAACATATTTGGCGATCATCGACGGATCATAATCCTTTCCCGCCGCCGCCACGATTTCCGGATAAACCGCCAATTTTTTAATCAGCGCGATTTCTTTCTCTTCAACCAACTTTTCAAAATTTAAATTTTTTGTTTTTTGTTTTTCATTTTTTACTTTTCTCAGGATGCTTTTGATTCTCGCGTAAGCATACTGGATATAGGCTGAAGTATAGCCTTCCAGCGACAAAGCTTTGGCAATATCAAATGTGATGATGCTCTTGGCGCCGACCTTGAGCATTTCGAATTTGGCCGCGCCCAAACCGATCTTCAGGGCATTCTCTTTTATTTTTCCTTCCGGCCAATCATCGTGGCGCTTTTTGGTTTCCGTTTCGCATTTGGCCAGCAGATCATTTTTCAATTCCAGATAAGTGATGACATTGCCGGTGCGGGAAGCCATCATTCCCGAAGGCAATTTGACAAAATCAAACGGCAGATGAATTAATTTTTCCTTGAAGCCGGAAGCGGCCAAAATTTTAAATAATTGCCGGAAATAAAGTTCCTGGCGGATATCGACGACATAGATCGATCGCGACGGTTTATATCTTTGGTGTTTTTCTTCGGCCAAAGCCAGATCGCCGACCGCGTAAGAAGCCGTGCCATTGGAACGGATCACGACCAAAACTCCCAGGCCGCAATTTTCCAAGTCGGCGATGATCGCGCCTTCGGACTCGCGCAGGATACCTTTCTTTAAGAGTTCTTTAACTTTTTCCTTGCCGCGTTCGACAAAATCGCTTTCATATAGTATATCGTCAAATTTAACTCCCAAGTCGCGATAGATGAGATCAAATTGGGCAATGCTCCAGAGCCGGGTTTTTTTCCAGAGTTCATATTCTTCGCCGCTTCGGTTTTCAATTTTCTGTTTCCAGCCGGCGATCATCTGTGCCGCCACCGGATCATCCTTTTCTTTATTAGACGCGTCAACGTACATTTTTCCCAAAAGAAAGCCGCGCTCGGCTTCGGGCAGGGCTTCGATATTTTTGCCGCCCAATTTTTCACGAATAAAGGCTGCGTAATCCCAAAGCGCTTTGGCCACGTGAATGCCAAAGTCGTTGACATAAGAGATTGGCACGGCCTCAAAACCGTTGGCGTTCAAAATTTTGGTCACCGCGTCGCCATAGCAAATGTTGCGCAGATGGCCGACATGATATTCCTTATGCGTGTTGACGTTGGAAAATTCCAAGACGATTTTTTCTTTGGCCCCGGTTTTGTTGCGCCCGAATTTTTCTTCCTCTTTATCTATTTCAGTGATGACATTTTTTACCAGATTTTTTTTATCCAGGAAAAAATTCAAATACGGACCCGCCGCCTTGGCGCCGATGATCGTCTCGTTGAATTTAATGCCGTTCAGGATCGCTTCGCTTACTTCGTTAGGGGTTTTGCCGGTTTTTTTCGCCAAAGCAAAAAGCGGGATTCCCAGATCGCCGAATTCCGGTTTGGGCGGAATGATCAGATCGTCCGCCGCTGCCAAGTTTTCTCCCAAAACCGCATTAATATTGGCAACTATTTCTTCTTTGATTTTTTCCCAAGCGTACATGGTCGTTTTTCCAAATTTTTGAATTATAGCTTAATTTTACGGGAAAAATAGCGTTTTGGCAAGGACAAACCAATTACAGATTACAAATTACAAATGACAAATTAAATTGTCGAATTTATCCAATTATTGCTATAATTGAAGCACGATAATTTGTAATTTGTAATTCCTAATTTGTAATTTTATATGAACGATACTCTCATCACTTTCGTCCGGCACGGGAAAAATAAGATGGGCACGGACACCACGCCCTGGCATGCCGGACCGGGATTGAATCCGGACGGCCGCAAGCAATCCGACAAAACCGGCCGTTACTTGAGGCACTTTGCTTTTGATCTGGTTTTGTCATCCGACATGAAACGCGCGGCCGAGTGCGCGAAGATCATCTGCCGCTATCAGAAAAAAATTACGCCGGATAAAATCGTTTTCGCCCGCCAATTGGCTGAGCATGACGAAATCGTTTACGGCTATACCCACAAAACCAAGATCACGCCGGACGGCGAATGGGATAAAGCCCGGACGACCGTGAAATTCTTCCAAGAAATTTTGAAAAAATATCAGGGCAAGAAAATTTTGATCATCACTCATGGCAATGTCATCCGCGCGCTACTGGGCGCGGCGCTCGGCTATCCTTTGCATTATTCGCCGGAAATAAATTCTTTCAATTGCTCGCTGACCACGATCGCCTTGCGCGGCTCGCGGCTGCGGGCGATCTTTCATATCAATCATACCGATCAGCTCGGCGAATTTCCCTTCCTCGAGCGTTTGGAATCGGTGAAGTTCATTTCTGATTATTCCAAATTGCTAAAGGACGGCGAGGTCCAATAAAATTTTTTCGGTAAGGGAATAATTAATCCCCCTGCCCGGGCGGGGGGATTTTTAGTCCTTGGCTTAGGAAAAGGGGGTCGCTGAAAAGTTTGACGATAATTTGTTTTTTTGTTAAAGTAATTATGCTTTTTTTAACAGGATCGATCATTAAAACAAACCAGGCCTTAAAAAAATCAGGGAAAGGAAATAATAATGAAAAGAACATCGATCAGTCCGCAGGTTGGGATATTAATAAGGCGGGCCGATAGCTTGAAATACAGCAAGCCCAAAAAGGCTTTAAAATTTCTCCGGCGAGCGAAAAAATTCAATTCCCCGAAGAACATCGTTATTTTAGGGATTGAAACTCAATGCTTGCTGGGGTTGAAAGAATTCAAGGCGGCCGAAATTGTCGCCCGAAGAGCAACCCGCCTGGGGGGCGATATGGTTAATTTCGGCTTGCTGGCCCAGGCTCTGCTGTTCCGGGGGGAGCTTGAGCAGGCTGAAATCGCCGTCAACAAAGCAATTCGCTTGGGCGGCGGCGCGGTCAGTTTAGGCCTGCTGACTCAAATTAAGCTGATTCAAGGCAAATTAGATGAGGCGGAAAACATCGCCAACCAAATAATCAGCCAGAAGGGAAATTCGGATTCAATCGGATTCAATATCTTGGGGGAGGTGTTAAGAAAGAAGAAAAAATACGAGGAGGCGCTGGCGGTTTTAAGCAATATCGCTGAAAAAGAAAAAAATTATCACGATTGCCTCTGTGCCGCTTATTGCCTGATGCATTTAAGGCGATTTTCCGAATCTTTGGCTCAATTCAAACAAGCGGAAGAATCGCTGTCGCGGAGCAAAAATGGTTATTTTGATTCCCAAATCAGGTTAAACGCCGGTTATGTGTTTTTGTGCGAAACAATGTTCCAGGCCGGCGAACCGATTGAGAAAACATTTTTAGAAACCGTAAAAAATGCCAGCCAATGGCTGAAGGAGAAGGCGAAAGACAAGAATATCGGCAAACATCAGGTCCGTGATCTAAGTTCCGCTTTGCGGATCGCGGCCAGCAGGAAATTTGGGGAATTATTAGAAGTCCGGCATTAGACGCTGGGCTTTTTTATTTTTTTCTTTTTTTGTGCTATTATTAAACTAACCAGGCTTGGTCCGGTTTTTTACCGGTGCGGCCAGCCGGGGCAAAAAATTATCGATTAAACTAATAAATCAACAAGGAAAATATCTCTATGCCCACTCAAGGTAAAATATTGCTGGTCGAAGACGACCCGATGGTGATCAGAATGTATCAAAGAAAATTAACCCTGGAAGGTTTTGATCTGACTCTGGCTTTTAACGGCGAGGAAGGATTGGTGGCGCTCGCCAAAGACCGGCCGGATCTGGTGCTCTTGGATATCATGATGCCCAAAATGGACGGCTTTGAAATGCTGAAAAAAGTAAAAGCCGATCCGGCCCTGAAAGATATTCCGGTGGTGATCCTCACCAATCTGGGCGACCGCTCGGAAGACGTCCAAAAAAGCAAAGAATCCGGGGCTGATGATTATTGGGTAAAAGCCAATATGCCCTTGAAGGAGCTGATCGATAAGATCAGAATAATCATGGATAGAAAAAAATAAACCGATTATCCGAGAGAAGCGGCGGATAAAAAAATTGCCGAATTTAAAAAATAATTTAAATAAAATAAAAAACCTATGACTAACAAAAAAACAATTCTTACGATCGTGATCGCCGTGATCATCGTCTTGATCGTCGGCGGCTTGGCAGCTTTTTATCTGCTGCCGAAAAAGCAAGCGGCGGTAACGCCAACGCCGAAACAAGAGATCAACGCCTTGACTTTTTATGATTGGTGGACCTCGCCCGGAGAATCGGCGGCGTTAAACGCGCTGGTCAATATCTTTATTAAAAAATATCCGGACGTGGCGATCATGCCTACCTCGGTGATCGGCGGAGCGGGTTATTCAATGCTGGGGATCATCAAGCCTTTGGTGACGGCCGGGCAGGCGCCGGACTCTTTTCAGATGCACGCGGGATACGAAGGCATGCCTTATTACAAGGCCGGTCTCTTGAATCCGGTCGATGATATCTGGGCTAAGGATCAATTGGCCGAGGTCATTCCGAGCGTGGTGCAGGATATGAATAAATTCGACGGGCATTATTATTCCGTGCCGGTGGATATCCATCGGGTCAATATCGTTTGGTATAATAAAAAGCTGCTGGAAAGAAATAATATCGAGCCGTTAAGCCTGGCCAGTTGGGACGCGTTTTTTGCCGCTTGTGATAAATTAAAGACCGCCGGAATAAGCTATCCGATCAGCCTGGGCGAGTCATGGACTGCTTCCCATGCTTTCGAGCAGATCGTGGCCAGCCAAGGAATTGATTTTTATCAGGATTGGGTGAACGGCAAGGTCCTCTCGGCGGACGATCCCAGGCTCTTATCTGCCCTGGGCACTTTCAAAAAATATTTGAGTTATGTTAATCCGGATTATGCCAAGATGACTTGGAACGACGCGACCGGGCGGGTAATCGCCGGGGAAAGCGCTTTCAATATCATGGGCGACTGGGCGAATCAGGAATTCAAGCTTGCCGGCAAGAAATATGGCACGGATTACGGGACAATTGCCGTTCCGGGAACGGAAAGCGTTTACGGCCTTTGCATTGATACTTTCCAGCGGCCGAAGAATATCGCTCATCCGACCAATGCCGATCGCTGGCTGGATCTGGTCTCCTCCAAAGAAGGCCAAGACACTTTCAATCCTTTGAAGGGTTCGATCTCCGCCCGCACCGACGCTGATATTTCCCAATATGATGCTTATCAGCAATCAGCCATTTCGGATTTCTGGAAAGCGAAATACATGTTTCCGAGCGTGGTTCATGGCTCCGGGGCGCCGCAATCTTTCAAGATCAAGCTGGGAGACATAATCGCCGAATTCCTCGCCAACCAGGATGTAACCAATACGGCGATGGCCATGACCAATTATTCGGCGGTGATCAATGATGAATACACCATTGCCTGGTCGCTGAAATAAATATTTTCTCCGTCAGCCGGGACGCGATCTTGGCGCGGGAGAAGAACCGAGGATAAGCAAGATGGTTACAAAATTATTTTTGCTGCAATTTGTCTTTTTCGGCCAATACTTCGTCAGAACTGCGCAAAATGATTTTCACCGTAATGCTATTACGGTTTCAAGCCATTTCGCTTGTCTTCCTCGTCTTGGCCGAATCCCGAATTTAATTCGGGACGCTTAAAAATAGTTTTGTAACCATCTCAATGAATCTTTTTCTGAAAATTTTTTTCAAATCGCTGGCAACGAAAATAATTTTGCTTACCACGCTTTTGCTGGTGGTGATTCTTGGCGTCCAGACGGTTCTTTACGTGCGGACGGAAACAAAAAATTTGGAAGATGTCCTCATTAACAACAAAAAAGATTTCGCCGAACTTTTGGCGATAAATTTCGGCGCGGCCCAGTCTTTGGGCGGATATGCTTTTCAGGCCCAATTAGTTGAAGATAGCGGAAAAACCCAAGACACGGTTTACACCAGATTCGTCAAACCCACCGGTGAAATTTACCTGTCCAATATCGTGGCTGAAAGAGGCCAATTTCTTAAAGATAATGCCATCGACGCGAAACAAACCATGGTTCAGGACGCGGTCTATCAGGGGGAAAAAATAAAAGTGGTGATTTCCCCCAGCCCCGGCGGCTATACGACCTGGCTGGGATTTTCCCTTAAATCAATTCAGGCGGCCGTGAACGTCACCATAATTTCCCGGGCCATGCTCTCGGTCATTATTTTGCTGGCCGGCGCTGTTTTCGCTCTCCTTTTGGCTCTTTATCTGACGAAAAATATCCGCGTGCTGAAAAATGCCGCGGAAGAGATCACTAAGGGCAACTTGAAAGTCAAAACGAACATCAACACCCGAGATGAGATCGGCGATTTGGCGCGAAGCTTCAATCACATGACGGAAAGATTGCTGCAGTCCCGCACTAACTTGGAAGGGAAGATCAAAGAACTTTCCGAAGAGCACGGCCGCATGTCTTCCTTGGTGGAAAGCGTCAAACTCGGCGTGATCATGGTCGACTTGAGCCTTAATGTCATTTTGGCCAACTCGGCCGCGAAGAAAGTTTTAGGCGGACCGGACGCCAAAGAAATAACTTTCAGGGACGTGTCGGAAAAAATAAAAGGCAGCGTTGATATCTCCCAGGCCCTGAGCTATTATGTTCATACCGGTACGCCGCTCAATATCCAGGAAGTGATGATCGGCGAGAGCTACTTCCGGCTCTTTATGTCGCCGGTGCGCGATATCATCGAGCAGGTCTTCATTGGCGCCGTGGTCGTCATGGAAGATATTACCGAGCAGAAAAAATTGGATAAGATGAGAACCGAGATCGTTTCTATCACTTCGCACCAATTGCGCACTCCTTCGACGATCATCAAGGGCAATTTGGAGATGGTTTTGGGCGGCGAAGTGGGGGAGATCACTAAAGACCAGCGCGAACTGCTTGATGATACTTATTTGGGCAATCAAAGAATGATCCGGCTGATCAATGATCTGATGGACGTGGCCAAGATCGATGAAGGAAAATTCAAGCTGGCTCTGGAGCCGGCTCAGCTTGAGGAGGTGGTCGCGGAAGTGGTTAAATTGATCGCTCCTTTAGCCAAGGAGAAGCATGTTACTTTGACCTATGATCATCCGGCCACTCCGTTCCCCCCGGTAAAGGTCAACCGCCAAAGGGTGTTGCAGGTCGCGCAAAATATCATTGATAATGCCATCAAATATTCAAGCAATGGCGACAAGGGACAGGTGCTGGTGATGATCCAGGAAGGGTCTAAATTTTTGGAACTGATCGTTAAGGATAACGGCATCGGCATTCCCGAAGACGAGCAGGATAAAATGTTCGAGCGTTTTTCCCGGGGTTCGAATACCACCAAGCTTGATCCGGGAGGAGGATCAGGCCTTGGCCTTTATATCGCCAAAGCGGTTGTGGAGCAGGGCGGGGGCAGGATCTGGTTCGAGTCAAAAGAAAATGCGGGAACGACTTTCCACACCACTTTCCCTTACGCTTGAAGCTCCGAAGAAAGCGAGAACGCGATATTTTGCGTTCCGGCAAAAAAGGGGGCTACGAAAGAGAACTCGATTAAAGTTTTTTTAATTTGAATTTATTATCAAGCGAGCGAGTGAAATGATCCTGCGCCTCGCGGAGATCATTTCCGAGCGAGTGCCGATAAAGATTTCGTCCGCTTGCGGCGAGGATATCCTTTAGAAAAGATGGGTGCAGGGTTCTACCCTGCGGTTGAATATCATTTATTTATTTTTTATCAGTTTGTCGCGGGGAAGATTTTACCAACGATTCCCCGGGCAAGACTAAACCATAAAATGCCCGAAGCGCTAAAAAAAATTCTGATCGTTGAAGACGAAAGGCTGATCACCAAGCCCCTGGCTAAGAAATTGCAATTCGCCGGTTTCGAGGTCAAAGCCGCTTATGACGGAGAGGAAGCGCTGGCCGTTTTGGAAACCGAAAAATTCGACCTGATCCTTTTGGATCTGCTGATGCCCAGGGTTGACGGTTTTGACGTTCTGACCGAACTCAAGAAAAGAGGGGATCTGACGCCGGTGATCGTCGCCACTAATTTGAATCAGGAAAAAGACGTTTCCCGGGTTTTGGAATTGGGAGTCACCAGCTATTATGTCAAATCCGACACCACTTTGGACGAAATAGTCGAGAATGTAAAACGGGCGCTGAATATCGGTTGAGAGCGATTGCCCGGCAATTTTGCTAAAATATTCAGCCGCGGCCTAAATTTTTTTGCCATGCGATTTTTTTGCCATGCGGCAGTCTCCCGTTTTTTTGCCATGCGGCAGTCTCCCTTAAGGGGACTGCCGCTATTTTATCCGCGATACTGAATACTTGACTTTTTTTCTTAATATAGTATGGTAGCGGGAAAGGCCAAGGAAATTTTTTCGTTAAACTATCAAAGAGGAGGTAGAAAATGGAAAGTACATTAGCCACGTTGTTTTTAACAGGTTTATTCTGCTTAGCTGCCGGGTTCTTTGTTTTCAACCGGACGATAGGCAAGCCGGTTGCCGATCCGGATATCGATGGCCTTCTTTACATGGTTTTATTCGGCGTGATGGGCTTTATCGGCTATAGCGCTCATTTCCAGCACCATGTCGTTTTTAACTTTTGGCCGCAAAAGATTATGATCTTTTTGGCCATCTATATCGCCCCGGTCATTTGCCTGATCTTTTTGGCCCGCCTTGCCTATATTATTTATTCAGATGTGCGCAGATATAAAAGGCGTAAAAAAGCGCTGGCGGAAAAACCATAGGATTGAAACGACGCAAATTTTCAAGAACCGTTCAAAGATGGCTTTGAGCGGTTTTTTTCATGGTAGAATTTATTGATAAAAAATAAAAAGGCCCGCGCGGAATCCGGGCAGGCCTTGACTCGATGAAATTCAATTTGAATCGCCGAGCGAATCGATAAAAGTTTCCAAATCGTTCTCCTTGATTTTCCTCTTGAGAATGGTGGGAGAAATTTCCGCGATCTTCGCCGCCGCGGCAAGGTTGCCACCGGCTTGGCGCAGGATATCGCGCAAATATTTCTTTTCCGCCTGACGCCAGGAAGGGAAATTCATATCTCCGACTCCCGCGAGATACGGTTCGATATGTTCCGGCCCGATATTTTTTTCTTCTCCTGAAAAAAATACGGCGCGATCAACGGCATTCTTCAGCTCGCGGATATTTCCCGGCCAATGATAGCCGGTCAATACGGCCAGCGCGTCAGGCGAGAAATTCTTCCCCGCTTTTTCCTCGTGGAGAAAATATTCCGCCAGCAGACGAATGTCTCCGCTTCTTTCCCGTAACGGCGGAATTTTGAAAGTGATGGTATTGAGCCGGTGATACAGATCCAGGCGCAATTTGCCTTTTTTTACCGCTTGGGCCAGATCGGCGTTCGTCGCCGCGATGATCCTGGTATTAACTTCAATCTCCTTTCTCCCGCCGACGGAGCGGTAGGTCTTTTTTTCCAGGATGCGCAGGAATTTTACCTGCAGCTCGTGGCACATATTGGCCACTTCATTGAAGAATAGCGTTCCCTGTTCGGCGATTTTTACCAGTCCCGCCTTTTCTTCCTGGGCGCCGGTAAAAGCGTCGCCGGTATGGCCGAATAATTCCGCCTCCGACAGATTGAAGGTCAAAGCCCCGCAATCCACCGGCACGAAAGCATAGCCATTACGGCCCAAACCGTGAATATATTCGGCCAAATGATCTTTGCCCGCGCCCGTTTCCCCCAAAAGGAGGATGTTGGCTTCGGTAGCGGCGGCTTTTTGCGCGAACTCGCGCATTTGTTCCGCCGCTTTGGATTCGCCGATCAGCACAACCCGCTGGCGGGGCTTTTCCGAATCTGATTGATTGATTGGTTCCATTCTTTTCTCTTTCTATCGCCTTGTTAACAGCCGCCTCGTTAACAGCGCGTTTTTTAATTAGATCGGAAGAG
>JAQTUZ010000005.1 GCA_028707065.1 Patescibacteria group bacterium
GCTGTCCTACCATTGGACGATCCCCCAAAATTCTAATTATTTTTAAACAGCTCCCCCGCCAGAGGCGGGCAAGAAAGGCTGCTGTCCTACGCGCCCGCCTTGGGCGGGCCATTGGACGATCCCCCAATTCATTTTATTCCGTTTTCATTGAGCCACTTCCGACCTTGTCCCGATTTTAAAAATTTTTCTCTTTCAAAGGCAACTTTTCTCTCTTGGTAATTTTCTATAAACATTAACTGCCACGGGCAATGGCCACTGGTAAAAACATAATCCCCTTTGTTGTGTCGACGAAGTCTTTCCTGTGCATCCGATCCGCAGCCAACATATCTAATTCCATCCTTCAAACTTTTTAGAACATAAACTTGATATGGCATATATGTAAACAGCTCCCCCGCCAGAGGCGGGCAAGAAAGGCTGCTGTCCTACCATTGGACGATCCCCCAAAATTCTAATTATTTTTAAACAGCTCCCCCGCCAGAGGCGGGCAAGAAAGGCTGCTGTCCTACGCGCCCGCCTTGGGCGGGCCATTGGACGATCCCCCAAAATCAATTACAAATTATGAATTATAAATTATAAATTTTTTCTATTTTACTGCCAAATCTCGCCTTACAATAAAAGCACCAGAAGAGCGGCGCTTATTAAAAATATAGGTTATTTTTGATTTTTTGTCAAAAAAAGCGCGGCTGGAATATCCAACCGCGCGGCTTCTGGCAATACAACGTTTCAAATAGACCCAACTTCTATTCCGGGAAGGATTTTTTTGATCTCATCGCTTGCGGAAATTACCCAGCGATCTTCCTGGCGGATAAGTTTCACGTGCCCCCTGATCACCAGATTCATCACCCAGCTTTGGATGGCCCGCTCCTTTTCATTTACCCGAGCAGCCAATGTTTCCGGCGTATCGTCAGGACGGATCAGCACCGGCCATTTCGTAATGATTGGACCAGCATCGTAATCGTCGGTGACGAAATGCATGGTCACGGCTGATTCAGCAATTTCCCCGCGGTGATAGGCCTCCATTACTGCCTCATGAACATGGTGGCCATATTTCCCCTTGCCGCCGAACGGGCCGGAACGGCCGCGGCCTTCCAGCGGACCGGGATGGATATTGACTGTTTTCCTCGGATCCAAGCCGGCAGTCTTTAAAACCCAGCCGGACAAGGCGACGAAATCCGCCCGATACTGACGGACGATTTCTCGATAATGGTCGGCATCAAACGGCCCTTGAAAAAGATGAAAACGCACATTGAGTTTTTTGGCAAGCTTGTTTACGCCGCCTTCAGGATATTGTGAAACAACGGCAGCGATGTGCGCATCCAAAAAAGAACCGGAAAGACAGGAATGCTCACGCAACTCTCTGAAACCGCTGCCGCCGCCAGTTGGGGTGCCGGAAGCGAAAACTATGATTGAACTGCTCATTCAAAACCTCCTCGTTAAATGTGGGTTTATTGTGATAGGTGCGAAGTAAGAGTTTAACCTAAATCAAACTGCTTTGTCAATCAGGAAACGAAAAAGTTTTTTCGACCAGATCGGACCGGCGTAAGCGACGCCGATGCGGGGGGTGCGCCTGATCGTTGATCCGGAAATTTTTACGCCGCGGTCCTCGAACCAGAGGCCGGTTTTTTTAATCGCTAATTTTTTATTGAAACGGCGGTCGACTTTTAAAAATCTAGTGAGTTTGCCGGGACCGTCCAAACCACCCCCAGACCCCTCCTTCGAAAGGAGGGGGGAAAAACCACCCCCAAACCCCTCCTTTGAAAGGAGGGGGGATACGGCGCCGCGGAGAAGGATTGCCGCGGGATAATCTTTCGGACCGGTGACGATATTAAGCATCTCATACATGCCATAACAGAGATAAACATAAAAATATCCGCCTCGGCCGAACATGATCGCGTTGCGCTCCGTCATCCCCCGTGAAGCATGCGAGGCTTTATCTTTTGGGCCGTCATAAGCTTCGACTTCAGTGATCATCACCGCTATCTCGCCTTCCCGGCGTAACACACCCCGTCCGCGCGGCGCGGCCACCCCTCTCCCACGCTTCGCTTCACTTTGCGGGGCAAGCGAGAGGGGAATTTTTCGGACCAAAAATTTGCCCAGCAGGTCTTGGGCGACTTGCAGGGTCGGGCGAGCGAAAAAACTTTTAGGCAGAATCTTTCTCATAAGGATATTATAAGCTGGCGTTAAAATAGCCGCAAGGATCGCCCGGGACGCTAAAAATAAACGTTGCAGCCCCCTTCGGGAGGCCGCAACGCAACAAAATGTTTTTTATCTATCAGTCCTATTGAACCTTGATCTCTGTCTTGCCTTTCATCTCCTTGTCGGTCTTTTTTGCAAAACCGTCAAAGGAACGGAGAATTTCGACCGGCGTCGCAAAGACGATCGTGTTGGATTGGTCAGAAGAAATATCGTTAATCGACTGTAAAGTTCTCAGATGCAAAGCGCCGGTAGAAGCCGATAAAATTTCAGCGGCTTTGGCGATATTGGAAGCAGCCGCCAATTCACCCTCGGAGTTGATGATCACTGCCCGCTTTTCTCTTTCCGCTTCCGCCTGTTTGGCGATCGTGCGCTCCATCGATTCAGGCAAAGAAACGTCTTTCAATTCCACGTTATTCACTTTAAGGCCCCAGGCTTCGGTTTCCTTATCCACGATCTCGCGAATACGGTCGGCGATCTTGTCGCGGCTGGCCAAAAGCTCGTCCAAAGAAACCTCGCCGACGATATTTCTCATCGTGGTTTGGGCATATTGAGAAATGGCGTAATAAAAATTTTCAACTTCAATGACCGCTTTGGACGCGTCAGAGATCTTATAATAGATGACGGCATTGACGGTAACCGAAACGTTGTCGCGGGTGATCGCCTTCTGATCCGGCACGTCAACCGCTTTGATGCGCATATCGACTTTTTGGTAAGTCTGAAAAACCGGAATGACCAGTCTCCAGCCCGGATTCATAATGCCGGTAAACCGGCCCATGGTGAATCTGACGCCGCGCTCATACTGATTGATCTGCTTCAAACTGGCCAGAAAAAGAACGACCAAAATAATAATTAACGGCCAAAATATTCCCATAGTTTTTCGGCTTCCCCTGATAGCAATGGGTCTGTCGCCGAATGCCGTTTTGGCCTAAATCTTCATCTTTTGGTAAATTTTTTAAAAAATATTTCAGCTGATATAGTCATATCACCTTCAATATTTTTTAAAAAATTTCCTCAAAATCTGAAAAATTTATGCTCAAAGAGCATTCGACGACAGACCCATAATCATATCGGGTTAAAAGCATTAAAAAATTATTTAAATTATCTTTAAGAATAGCAAATTTTCGGCTAAAAATCAAGTTGCGAACTTAAAAGCGGCAGTCCCCTGACGGGAGACTGCCGCATGGCAAAAAATATACTAAATACCAAATACTTTATACTTTATACTAATCTACGCTTGCGCGTAACGACGGGCCGCCCACCAGCTGGCCAGGATATTGATCGCGGCAATACCAACGAATTCGCCGCCGAAGATTTCGAAGAAGTGGCGGTTAAAATAATCAATCAGATTGATATTGTAGCCGACGAAAAACGCTTCCAAATACGGCTGCAACAAGGAGAGGAAAGGATAAAACAGCAAGATAATAATGATCACGCCGAACAAAGTGTAAAAAAGGCTGGAAACCAAAAACGGCAAATAAATAAAGGAGTTGGGCGCCCCGACCAAGCGCATGATATTTATTTCCATATTATGCGTGTAAATGGCGACGCGGATCGCGTTGAAAATAACCATTAAGGTGATAAAGACGAAAATCGCGCTCAAGATCAAACCGGCCTTGGTGACTTTGTCGGTCACGGAATTAATTTTATCGAGCATGGTCTGGTAGTCAGTAAAATTCCGCGAATCAATGATCGTCGAGGCGATGCGGTCCAGTCCGTGCGTCAAATTATCGATGGCGTCGGCGTTCTTCGGCTGAATGATCAAAGTCGGCGTCAGCGGATTTTTTCCCAATTCCCGCAGCGCCTGCAAAATTTCCGGATTATCGCTGTTGTTCCGCTGAAAGATGCTCAACGCTTCCTCCTTGGAAACATATTTGACCGCTTTCACGTCGCTTAAATTTTCCACTTGCGCTTTTAAAGCCATGATCGCGTTTTCTTCAGCGTCCGGTTTGAGATAAAGGCTGACGTCGATTTTATCTTTGATGGCGCCGATAGCGGCATCACCGATCACTTTCACCACCAACAGCATATTGATGGAAAAAAGCGCTAAAATCAAAATCATCACTGTCACGATCGACAGCCAAATGTTGCGGGACAAATCCTGTAAGCTGAATTTTATAATTCTGTAAAGCGAGAGAAAAAACATATAGTATTTATTGAAACCCACCCCGTCCGCCCGGGGCGGACACCCCTCCTGGGGAGGGGAATAATATGAAACCCACCCCGTCCGCCCGGGGCGGACACCCCTCCTGGGGAGGGGAATAAATTTTAAATTGAAAATTAAAGAAGGTACTTCGCCCTTTCCCGGTCGGAAACGATGCAGCCGTTGTCGATGGTGATCACTCTTTTGTTGAGGCGATTGACGATCTCTTTATTGTGGCTGACTAAGACGACTGTGGTACCGAACTTATTGATATGCAAAAGCAAGTCGGTGATCTCATTGGCGTTGATCGCGTCCAAATTGCCGGTTGGTTCATCGGCCAAGAGCACTTTCGGGCTATGAACCAGAGCGCGGGCGATGGCGGCACGCTGCTTTTCGCCGCCGGAAACTTCGTGCGGATAGCGATCCATCTTATCTTCCAAGCCGACGATCTTCATCACCCGGGGAATGATATCCTTGATCCTTTTCGAAGATTGGCCACAGACTTCCAGGGCGAAAGCCACGTTTTCAAACAAAGTTTTTTTAGGCAGCAATTTGAAATCCTGAAAAATAACGCCGATCTGCCGGCGCAAATACGGCACTTCCCGGCCGCCGATATTGGTAATATCCCAGCCGCCGATGACGATCTTTCCCTCGTTGATCTTTTCTTCGCCGATCATCGCCTTGACCAAAGTCGTCTTGCCCGATCCGGACACTCCGACGATCGAAACAAACTCGCCCGGTTTGATATGCAAATTCACGTCCTTTAAGACTTGAATTTCGGAAGTATATGATTTATAGACATTGAATAATTTAATCATAATTTGTATTTTGGGTATATAATGCGAATCTACGAATTGTACGCGAATACTACAAATAGATTTAACGAATTAACGATGGATAATTCGTTAAATAGTTCGCGGTATTCGCGAAAAATTCGTAGTATTCGTATCATGTTTATTGCAATTTTCTAATTCCATACTGAATCAATTCTTGCGTCTCTGCCAAACTTTGTATTTTGGTCGTGGCGCCGAAATCCACCGCGATCAGCTCCTCCCCGGCAGATCCCGTCACTCTGGTCATTAAATTATATTGGTCCAGATAGCCGGTTTTGGAGCCGGTGACCTTTAAATTGTTGACGGCGGCAAAAACTCCGTCACGAATGAAATTATTGGTATTAGTCAAAGTATGTTTCTTCTTGGTATTGATGGTGACAAAGGAATATCTGGGAGCAACACTGATTTTTTGGATCACCGGATTCTTAAATATTTCTCTGATAATTATAGCATACTCGCGGGCAGTGCTCACGTTAGCGGGCGAAAGGCCGGTCGGTTCGATAAAATGGGTGCTGGTCGCGCCGATCGACGCGACATAGGCATTCATCTCGGCAAAGAAAGCGTCGCGGGAAAGTCCGGAGACCCTGACCAGGGATTCCACGGCATTATTGGCCGAACCGACCAGAGCGGAGTAAACCAAATCGCCGATCGTCATGGTATCGCCATCGTTAACCGATAGCTTGGCCGATTCCGCCGGCAGACAATATTGATAATTATACAATTCATCTTGCTTTTTATAAGTTACCACGGTATTTAAAGAAGGATGCTGATCGAAAAAAATTTTAATGGCGACTAGTTTGGATAAGCTGGCCAACGGCAAAACAGCGGAAGAATTCTTTTCCCAGATCACGCCGCCGGTTTTTTCATCAATGACGATCGCCGCCGCCGCTTTAATATCCGGTTCGGACATCGCTCCTGTTTTAGAAACGCCTAAAATACGCCCATTAGCATCCGGCGCCACATAAAGCGGCTGAATTCTGATGCTAACGATGCCGCTGCCGGCTTTGGCTATTTTTTTAAAAGCGACTTTATCCAAGTCCAGGATCCGATCGGGAAACTTATCCCTTTCCGGTCCAAAATCATTGATAGTAACATCGACTGATTTGTTATTGTCGATATTATAGACGCGTAATTTTGAACCCTTGGGGAAATCGATTGAAGCCGCAAAATTTCCGTTTTTATAAGCATACCAGCTGGCTTTGCCCGCGATCAGCACGGCCGGATCGCTCATCACCGCCACTTGGGCGTAAGGCAAGAAGATCTTGGCCGCTACTGTTTTTTTTGCCGGATCATCCGTGGTTGGCAATTCGCGCCAGGACTGATAATTTTTATCGTAAAAATAAATTCTTTTATAATACTGGTCGTTGCTGTTGTAGCTTAGCTTCAAAGTAATCGGCAATTTATTATTGTAAGCCGAATTGTTGCTCAAATCGAATTGATAGGTCGGGCTGATCTTTTCCAATTTCCACGGAGTCGGTAATTCATCGGTGACCGGCTGCGCTTGGATCTCGGTCGCGCCAATCAAAGATTTAGCCGGAAAAGATACGCTAAAATTATTATCAACGGTGGACAAGGCACGCCCCTTGATCGCCGAGCTTGCATCCAGACTGACGCTGACCGCCTCCGTGTTAATCGCCGCGCTAGCGGCGGTTGTCGTAGCCGGCTGGGCTAGCGGAACGACTTTGGCCTGAGTGGCAAGAGGAACTGATGCGCCGGAAACTCCGCCATCATCAAAAACAATACCATCGGCGGCCAAAGCGGGCAGCACGCCGAAAGTAAGAAGTAAGAAGAAAGAAGTAAGAAGTAATTTTAATCCTTTAATCATAGCTCTGCTTGTCTTGATTTTATGAAACATTAATGATACTTTAATAATACCAACAATTCGGATAATTGGGAAATAAATTTGCCGGATAATCAGTTGATTGGTTGATTGGTTGATTGGTTGATTGGTCTGCAAATTTTGCGCTAAAATCAATTAATTTTACAAATCTTTTTAAAATTTTCGAAATCTTTTGTCTCGTAAACCAAGTAACCAATTAACTATTCCACTAATCGACTAAGGCCGAGATAGCTCAGCTGGTATCCGCGACGTCGCCGCTTTGAAGCGGCGCGCGCGGACCCGCTCACGGCCTTTGGCCGATGTAGCGGGGAGCGACGGTAACTTCGCATAGCGCTTATTAAATCGTAATGTTAAATTCAAGCCGAGATAGCTCAGCTGGTAGAGCGACGGTATCGTAAACCGTAGGTCAGGGGTCCGATCCCCCTTCTCGGCTCATTTTTTACTCTCATTCGATAAAATAGTCCCACCCCGGTTGCCAGGCCTTATTTTTTCTCCAATCATCAGCAAAGGCTTGCGCCCAAGCTTTTTTATTCAAAATTACTTCCAAGGCGAGTTGCGGGGCTTTATGCCCAACAATGGCAATATTCTTTCCGTCGTAATTTTTTTTCAGAAAAACAATAAAGTCTTCGATTCTTTTTCTCACATCTTCATAACTTTCTCCATCGGGAAAATTTTCAGTAATAAATTTTTCTTGCAGAGGCTCGACAATCGAAGAAGCTCTGCCGTTATAATCACCGTAATTACATTCTCTCAATCTTTTATCAGTAAAAATTTTTATCCTATCCTCAAAAATTAATTTTGCAGAACTTGCCGCCCGGTCTAGATCGGAACAAAAAACAACATCAAATTTCCTGCCCTTAATTTTATCTTTTAATTCTAAACATTGTTTGACACCCAAAATTGAAAGTTTTGCATCAGACCAACCCGAGGAAATTTCTTTCTCATTATCTTCGGTTGTACCATGAACAAAATACGTTAGCTTGATTGACATAAATATTGTCGGGAATAAACCCACCCCGCCTCGCCGGGCTCGGCACCCCTCCCGGGGAGGGGAATTTTCGTAAAAAATGTTCGTAGTATTCGCGACTCATTTTAGTAAAATTCGCATGAGCCGCATTCGTAGTGCGGCAGACGAATCGGTAGTATTCGCATTATATACCCAAAGCTTTAAGATCAGATTACTGACCGAAAAAATAGTTCCACCACTTAACCGGGTTGGAATTTTTTTTATCTGAATTGCCGTTGGCCGCGCCAAAAGCGGCGACGTTGCCGGACTGACCGGAATTTTCGATCACGGCCACATGCTCGCCGGGCATTTTTAAATTCATGTTAAGCCGGGCTTCTTTTTCCACAAATTGGTCGGATTGCAAATATTTTTTCATCGCGGTCAAATCGTTATTGCTTGCTTCCAAGCTGCTGATCTGTTTTTGCAGATCGGCCACTTCATTATTGACGGCCAGGCGCTCGCGAGCATTCTGATAAACCGGCAAAATTATCACGGCGATCACAATCAAACAAACCAAAGTAAAAAAATAGGGGGTTAAAAAAAGTCCGGTCAAAATTTTTCTTTTATTATTTTTTCTCATTTCTGATTGCAAATTTATTGTTCCTTGCGGGTTTTGGGTGTTACCAGGAAACCCATATATTTTCCCAACATCAGGCGGGTTTGCGCGTCCAGCGCCGGAAAGGAACCGAAGAAAATTATTCCCACCGGCAGCAAGAGCCATTCGAAAACGATCATCACTCTTTTAAAGCGGCTGACCCCCACCGGCCTTCTGGGCATTAAAAGCGAAGAAACGATCGCCGAGATCAGCAAGCCGATCATCGATAAGGTCATCAGGGTTTGCGTGACGCCGGGCAAATTGCCCGAAATAACCATGGCATTGAAAGCCTCGCCGCCGAAAAATAACGGCAGCCAACCAACCACGCCGATGATCAGGGCGTTAGTCGCCCAGGAATGAAAACCGTAAACTTGGGTGAACATTTTATCCAAGGCGTCGCGCTTGGGCAAATCTTTCCAGCGTTTGACCGAATTGAAAATTAAATAGGGAATATTTTCCACTCCCCAGCCCCAGCGGCGCTGCTGCTTATACAAACTTTTCATCGTATTCCAGTTGTCTTGAACCATAATCGAATCCATGGAGATCGGGAAAAAAATCGGTACGGCTCGATAATCGCCATTATAATGGAAATAGCAATGCCAATAGATCCGGGAATCTTCAGAAACCATGGTGGTTGACCAAAAACCGATATCGACCAAAGACCGCCAACTCATTGAATGGGAAGAATAAGTGGCCAATTTGTCCGGACGGATCTGCTGCATCATCTGCCAAAAAGTATTGCTTGAGGCGGCGACGCGGGAAAAAAACGGCACTTCCCAGACATTATTATGATAGAGCGGAATAGGCTGATAGCTGACGCGATAAGGCTTGGTCAACGTCAAAAAGTAATAAGTCAGGCAATGAAAAAAACCGGGATAAACCACCGTGTCGCTGTCGAAAACACTGACCAAAATTTTATCGTAGGGAATCTTTTCCGGGTCAATCAGTTCTTCCTTGACTTTCCGTCCCGCCCAAGTCTGATTTGCACCCTTGCCTTTTAACTCCCCGACGATCCCGTCAGGATGAATGGTTACTAAAAAATTCCGGAATTTTCCGGCAAACTCTTGCTTGAGGATCGCCGCTTTATCCAAACCCTTCTGCCCTTCGCGTTCCTCGATCGCCAAGACATAAATAATATTTTCCACGGGAAAATGATCGTCAACTATCGACTGAATGCTCGAACGCAAAACTTCAACCGGTTCCACGGCCGTGGGCACGATGACCAGGTGAATGACATCCCGATAAGTAAATCCTTTTTTAACCAAGCTGTCAGCCGGCAATTTACCGGCAGTGGCAATATTTAACTCTTCGCATTTGCGGCGCCAATCCATCGAACGCATTTTTTTCATCTTAAAATACGATGTGAACAGCATTACACCCAGATAAAGCACCAACAGAAGCCAATAGACATCAAAGGCGATGATAAAATAAGCCACCCAAACCGGTTGGAAATAAGAAAAGATGATGAGAATCAGCAAAGTCCCCCAGGAAAAAGCGCCGGGAAAAATTTCGAGTATTCGATAAAATACGCGGTCGCCGCCGGTCAATTCAGTCGCCTTGCCGATTTTTAAATAATCCATTAGTTGATTAGTTAATTGGTTAATTAGTTTGGCTGTATTTTAGCTTATTTCAATTAATTTTTATTACCTGCTATTGACTTTATTAAAATTTTATGATATATTAAATTTATTAAACAATAAAATTGCACTTACGCGTTCATTCCAACTCAATGATTTCTCAAGGAGGTTTTTCATGGATTCTTCCGCTTGCATTTTCTTTATTGCCTTTTCGGGTTTTGGTTTCCTTTGTTCTGTTTTTTATTGTTGTTATACGATTAAGACCAGAAAACCCGGAGACAACGATATGCTTACGCCAGTTGTAATTTTTATTGGATTAATGTCTTTGTGTATCTGCCTTATGGCCTATTATAGATACATACAAACATCCAATTTACCTCAATCGGAAATGGCAACAAAACAAACAATTACGGTACCTCTAAAAACGCCGTTGAGGCGATAGTGGTTATCGTTAACCAATCTCGAGCGCTCAGGATTTTTTCTTGAGCGTTTTTTTAAAAACTTTATAGATATCGGTCGAAGTTTATCCTCGTGAAAACAGGAATCAATATAACACAACAAAAAAAATAAACGCCTGGATTTTCCCGACAACCTATTTCGCAAAAAAACTAAGTACCTAATCGACTAATTAACTAATTTCAGTTTTTTGTAAGCTTTATTTTAAAAATAACCGTACCAAAAAAATAAAGAACGTAGTAGCCGGCCGTAAAAACCAATAAATTCCGGAAATATTCCCAATCCACGAGATACTTTAGCAAATTTTGAAAAATCAACAAGGGATGAAGGAAGATATCCCAACTATTATAACGCTCGATCAGGCCAAGCAAGACCGCCCAGGAAACAAAAGGAATCATGCCATAGATCAAATTACGGGCAATTTTAGCATTAAAAATCTTGGCCAATACCTGACGCATCTGGGACAAGTAAATAGCAAACAAAACCCAGCCCAAAACGCTGTAAACAAAAAAATACATTATCTGCCAAGTACCGGCAATACAAACGCTGTTTGCCGAGTCGGCCGGGCAAAAATTCAACAAATGGCGGTTGCCCACCACCAAATAGGCGGCATTGGGCAAAAAAATGAACCAAAAGAAAAAAATGATAACGGCCCGGATTTTCTGGCCGGTTTTTTTAAACTTGGTTTTCTGCCAATAAGAAAAAAATAACAAAAACAATCCGAATGGCACCATGGCCAAAAATAAATTCCAAACCATCATCAAAAAAGGATAATCATTGACGTAAAATAGCCCGAACGTGTCCACAATATTCTTGATACTAAAAAAATGAGTAAAACTCATAATATTGGATTGAAATTAGAAATTGGAAATTTGAAATTAGCATTTTTAAATCTCCAATTTCTAATTTCCAATTTCAAATTTCTTTTTTATTCAAAAACAATGTCTTCTCCTTCGGCCAAATCTTTTTCCGAATTTTTTGGCGCTTCAACGGCTTCGGGCGGCTTGCCAACCATAGCTTTAGCGACGGTTGGATTATTTTCAACTTTCGATTTCCGGTCAAAACCGGGCAGTCCCGCCTTCGCCAAGGCTGCGGCGGACAAGCCGGTTTCTTTCAATTTGGAGAGCGAAACATAACCTTCCTCATTCGCGCCGGTAGAAACCGCTCCCCGAGCCAAAAGAGTTGATGGAGAAATTTGCGAAAGATCAATCCGATCTTTTTTTACCGGACGATCCGCGGCACCGTCGCGCTTTTTCTTTTTCAATTCCGACAAACAATTCTTGCAATAAACCGGGCGGGCGGGATCAGGTTTGAAAGGAACTTTAGTTTCCGCCCCGCAAGAAGCGCAGCGCGCGTCAAATAAAACTCCGCTCGCTTTTGGTTCTTCTCTTCTGGTCGGTCGATCGGCCTTGGCCGTAGCAGTTTCGAACCTGGGCACGAAATTCGGCCGGGGCAGGGATTCGACTCGCGGTTTTTCCAGATTTGGCTTGGAAACCAGGCCAGTCGCGCTGATTGATGTTTCCCTGCCTGGCATAACCGGCAATCTGGCCGGCTCTTCGGCAAAATGAATTCTCATTATTTCTTCCTCAACCTCGGCCTGCGGCTTAGCATAACTTTGCCGCGTCCAGTCAACCGCCTTTTGCAAATTATTCGTTCTTTCTTCATCGGTTAGGGGCGGCAAGCCTCGGGCGGAAAACGGCGGCGAAGCCACGCCGTCGATCATTAATTTAACATAAAATTCATATTTGGGAAGATTGAGAATGTCCTCTTCTTCAAAAATCGGCGTAAATTCCTTGACCAATTCCTCGGCATCGATCGCTCCGACGCGGAAAGCGACCAGCGTGCCGACGTTGCCGAACACCGCCGCTTTAACCTCATCCGTCAGCTGCTCCATATATTGATGGGCGATGATCAGATTCAAATGATATTTTCTCGCTTCGGACAAGATCGTGGCGAACGATTCGGTCGAAAAATTCTGGAACTCGTCGATATAAAGATAAAAATCCTTTCTCTCCTTTTCTTTGATGTCCACGCGGCTCATCGCCGCCAGCTGGATCTTGGTGATCATCATCGCGCCCAAAAGCGCCGAATTGTCTTCGCCGATATGGCCTTTGGACAAATTCATGATCAAAATTTTTCCCTTATCCATCGCGTCGCGCACGTCGATCGACGATCTGGTCTGGCCGACGATATTCCTGATGAGCGAGCTCGACAAAAACTGTCCGACCTTGTTTTGGATCGGCGAGACCGCCTCGGAAGCGAATTTATCGGCATAGCTGGCAAATTCTTTCAGCCAAAAAGATTTGACCACCGGATCTTTGACCTCGGCCATTACTTTCTTGCGATAGTTCTTATCGGAAAGCATCTGGATGACCGAAAGCAAAGTGGAGTTGGGATAATCCAAAACCGCCAAAATGGCATTGCGCAAAATATATTCCAATCTCGGTCCCCAGGAATCGGCCCAAAGTTTCTTGAACACGCCGACCAATCCGGAGGCGACCAAATGCCGGACTTTGATATCGACCGCTTCGACAATATTGAAGGCGATGGGAAAATCAGTATCGGACGGATTAAAATAAATCACGTCCTTGATCCGCTCGGCCGGAATATATTGCATCACCTTTTCCGCCAGATCGCCGTGCGGATCGACCACGGCCACGCCGCGGCCGGCGCGAATATCAGCGACAATCATATTCTCCAAGATCGTCGACTTGCCCATGCCGGTTTTCCCGATCAGATACATATGGCGGCGGCGGTCGTCGACTTTAATGCCGAATTTGATCTTGCGGTTGCGGAAGGTGGTTTCAGCGAAAGTTGTAATTTCACTATTGATCATGAAAAAAATTATGAAATGTAATACTAATCGCACGAATACATACTAATATAACGAATGCTCACTAAAAAATTATTCGTCATATTAGTATGTATTCGTATTAAATTAGTATTACACCTATCGATTGCCTAAATCATTTAAACAAAAGGCAGGTTTGGTGGCGGCGCGCCCTTATCTTCTTTAGGCTCTTCCGGCGCGGCTTCGGCGGCCGGCTCTTCCGGTTCGTCGGCTGATTTTTTCTCCACACCGAGCTTGCCCGCCGTAGCCTTGGCGAAGGCGGGTTCTTCTTGCAATTCGCCCAAAAACAGCGGTTCGGCTTTTTCTTGACTGACTATTTCTTCCGCCTGCGGCAAAGTCATCGGCGGTTCGGCTTTGCGGCCGGGTGCCATTTGAATCAGCGGCGCCTTAACCGTGCCCATATTGGGGAAATGCCAGATCGTCGCCAGCTCTTCCACGTTCAACAAACCGCGTTTCCGGCCGCCAACAGTGTCACGTTTGAGATAGTATTGAAAAATTCTATTTTTTCTGCGCTTAAGATTGCTCTGGCGGAACAAATAATTGGCGGTAGTCGCCGTTTTGTCCATATCCGGTTTCAAACCATTGGAATCGATCGCCGCGAACTGTTTCATAAAACCGACAAAACCGCCAAAAACTTTGGCTTTGTTATACACTTCTTTTTCCGCCAGATACACGAATCTGATCTTGAAATCAAAAGCCACTTTGCCGGATTTTTTCTCAATGCCCTCGACTCTTTTTTTCTGTTTGGGCTTCAACTGCATCATCTTTAAAACATCATCTTTCTTTTCCACTTTTTTCTCCGCCGCCTCGACCGGCCCCATCACGGCGCTGCCCGCCGCCGAGATCAATCCCAGCGCGGCATCGGCGCTATAATGCAAAATATTTTTTTTGAATTCGGATTTCTCCCCCAAAATTTTACTGACCTCCTTGTCCAATTCATCCATCCAGTCAAACCCGATCGGTATGACGAGCATCTGATACCAAAGATTTTCGCCGGGCTGCAGGCTGGAACAGAGATCCATCAGCGCGGCCATCGGATCCTTAAAATGAGTTTCCGGCTCCCCCATGATGTGCTCGAACTCTTCATAAGTTTTGATCGGGTAGGACTTAGGCTGCTGCAGAATGAATTCCGATCCCATGATCTCATATTTATCGTTGGGAAATCGAAGATCTTTGAAAGCCGTGACATAATCATCAACTTCGGTTATTTCCGCGTCCGGATATTGGGCATAGACGGCCGATTCGACCAAATCCCGCTGCGGGATCGGCGTGCGGATCAAGAATTGGGTGTACCCGCCGGTGCTGATGATCTCAAAAGAAAATCCCAGCTGGAATTTTCCTTCCCAGTATTGTTCCAGCAGGTTGATGGAAGAGTGCGCTCCGGCCAGATAGGCGAATAAATTTTCCACGGCTTTGGGCGATTGCTCGTTGCCGCGCGGAATATCAATGGCCAAAAGAGTGTATTTGCCGTTCTTGGCCGCGTACTGGTTCTGGCGGTAAAAAATCCACAGTTTAAACGATCCCCAGAGAAAGGTGACGGCAATCGGAATCCAGCCGAAATAAAAAAGCAGCTGGCCGAGAATGATATCGGGCGATTGGCTGAAAAAATTCAAAAATGGCGTAAAATCGATGACAATATTCATTAGATAATGCTTATTTCTATTCTACTATTTTAACATTTTTTTTAGCTTTGTTCAAGGAAAAAATGGGAATTAGTTGATTAGTTAATTGGTCAATTAGTTGTATCGTTTTATCAATTCAATAATTTAAGCGCCTCAACTAAGTACCTAATCAACCAATTAACTAATTATCTGCCGCGCAAAATCCCAACTCGCATTTTAATCCTTGGGACGGGTCGCAATCATAGCCGGCGCCGGAATTTTCATTGCAGCAAGGCTGGTTGCTTTGGCCGCAGCGTTCGCAGGTTTTGCCGGTGAGCAGCTGGCCGATTAAACATCGATCGCCGGTCGCGCAGGACGGGTTGCCGTCAAAGCCGCAGTTGGCACAAATATTGTTCAAACATTCGGACCGCTCACCGGTTTTGGGCAAGCAGCTATCACTCGCGCAACAAGGCTCGCCGTTAAGACCGCATTCGGCGCATTTATTATTTTGGCAAACCAATCCGGACGAACAGCTCTCACCGTTAGCGCAACAAACCTGATCTTTTTCGCCGCAAGCAAAACAAATGCCCTTGACGCAGACGGCATCGCCATTACAAACATTGCCGGCACAGCAAAATTCTTCATTATCGCCGCAGCCGCAATCTTCCGAGCAATAATTGCGGGTGGCGTCATTCGGATCAACGCAGCATTGCTGGCCATAATTGCAGCTGGGCGTGGTCGCGCAGCATTTCAGCTTGTTAAATCCGCAATCAACGCCTAATAGCACCTGCGGGACTCGGCGGGCGGGCGGCTGATTATTCGTCGCGCAGGCAGGCAGAATAAGAAGCGAAAATGTCAATAATATTAGCAAGAAAAATCGATAAAATATAGGCATAAATTTTAGAATTAGAACAAAGAGCATGGAACATAGAGCAAAATCGGAATCAACGTTAAAAAATCTTTTGTGGCGGGATGTTCCATGCTCCATGTTTTCATGCTCCATGATCCATGATATAATCTAACTATACAGCTAATCAAAGTATTTTTCAAAGCTAACAACCTTATTTGTCGTAAGGTTTAGGAGGGCTTTTCCCATGCTTAAAGCCCCAATAAAGGCGCTATTTCTGGCAATGATAGCCCTGTTTATATTTGCGGTAATAAATCCGGCTGCGGCCGAGGAGTTTTATTACCGCGGTCCCAAGTTGAATCCGCAAATCGCCGCTTCAGCTCTTTTTCTGACCCCCATTCGGGAAAAAAATGGCAATTCTTTCACTCTGGATCTGGTGGTTGACCCGGCCGACGAAGAGATTAATACCGTCTCGACCGAAATATCCTTTCCGACCGACAAATTATCCTTGGAAAATTTGAGCAAAGGCAATTCTTTTTGCTCTTTTTTTGTGGAAGAAAAGATCGATAACGCTCTGGGAAAAATAAAAATCAGCTGTCTCGCCCCTTATCCGGGCACGGACAGGATGAGCAATGTCATTTCCTTGACGTTCAAGCAGATCAACACCGGCACCGCTAATCTTAATTTAAGTTCCGATTCGCTGGTTCTGGCCAACGACGGCTACGGGACAAATGTCCTGAAAGATTTGGGCGGACAGACGATAGTCGATTAGGCAATTGGTTAATCAGTTAATTAGGATAAAAAAATCTCCTTCTGTAAAAGGCGATTTTTATTTTTAAAAACAAATAAATAAATTCCCTTGTAGCGAGCATTGAAAAATTTTGGACAAGACGCGCAGCGTATCCTCCCAAGGCGGACAGGGAAGCCGTGCCCCGCCAACGGCGGGGCTAGGCTTCCTAGCGGAGTGATAGGAAATTTGTCCAGCGCGCAGTTTTCCTTGTCCCGTCATTTTTGCGGGATGCGCCACTTTTTTTAAAAAAAGTGGCGAAGATTTTTGACCTTAAAACGAACCTTAACACACCCCGTCCCGCCGAGGCGGCGGTCCACCCCTCTCGAGAGGGGAATTTTATATGCCGACAAAAAACCACCTTTATTCAAGGTGATTTTTTTAGCTGAAATGATTATTTCAAAATTTTCTCCACGTCCTTGATCTCTTTCAAAATCCTCTTGTTGGTGGCGTCGATATGCTCGTATAAAATATTTTTTACCCGGGCCTTGCCTTTGGCGAAATCAGCGCGATTCATCTTAACGAGATCATCGATCTCCTCGGAGACGGCGATCTTCAGTTCTTCGATATTTTTCTCCAGCACATCTTCGATCTCCAGAGTTTCTTTCTTTAATTTCTTGCGCACGAATTCCCAGATCCAGATCAGGAGCGCGACGATCAGAATGATCACCAGGAGGAGGGAGACAAGCACCGTGAAATAATTTAAGACGAACGAACCGATGCGGGCAAAAATCGGCGCCGTGACCAGAAAACTGACCTTGGCGCTCGGCTTGCTCTTCAAGCCGTTGGGATTGACCGCTTCCACCCAGGCCGTATAGCGGCCGTTGGCATAATTCTTGGACGCGACCAGGAACCAATTGCCGTCATTGTCGCTTTTTACACTATTAACTTCGGGTTGAGCTTGGCCTTCCCCTTGAAGATAAATATTGATCGTATTATTGGGATTGGCCGTGCCGCTGATGAAGAATTTATCGCCGGGTTTTATTTCGGCGGAGTAACTTTTGATCACCGGAGTGGCCACGGCGGCAAATTCAAAGGTCAAATTAGCCAAGGTCCCGTTGCCGGCCAGATCAAGCGCCTTGACCGCGATCGCATGCGAACCGACTGCCAAGTCGGTCAATTTATAAGAAGTTTTGTCGGCGGTTAAAACAATTGGCTCGGCCGACAAGCTGTCAATCAATATTTCATATTTATCCAAACCTGATAACTCGTCAGTGGTCTGGAAATATAAAGTCGGCCAATCATTGGGGTCATCCTGCTTTACCGAAAGCGCGAAGTCTTTAGGCGGCGTGGAATCGATATTCACGCGGAAATGCCCGGTCGTCCCCCAGCGCCCCTTATTGTCCTTGACCTTGACGTGAATGTACCAGCTGCCATCGTGGTCCGCGGTATATTGTTTGCTATTGAATAAGCCATCGGGCACATTGCCCGGTTCAGTACCGGCTTTTTGATCAAAGGCAACGCTGACGCCGGTCGCGCCATCCGGCAGTTTCCAGGAAAAATCAGCAGTCTTGGCTTTATACCATTTGGTTTGGTCGGGATGAGTATCGGAAGTGATCACCGGCCGATTGTAAGCGGCCGTTTCCACCGGTGCCGGAGTCGGTGCCGGAGTCGGTTGGCCCGGGGCCGGTTTTTCAGGAGTCGGCGCTTCTACTTTGGCGGAAATGATAAAACTGGCCGAGCCCAGGCTGGATAAAATATTCGTGCCCATGCCGTCATTGGCCAAAACATCCCCGGAAGTAAAATTGACCGCGGCCGTTCCCAGCTTGATCGCCTGGAAAGTGATGACGCAGATCGTGCCGCCATTGCCGGTATAACCGGGGCGGGGCACGCCGCCGCCGAATCCGATCGTTCCCGCGCCTGATGAAAAAGTCGGTTCTTCGGTCCAAAGGCTGAAAACCGAACCCTTGGCGACGCTCAGCACTTTAAGCAGGGATTTATCATAAGTAAGCGACGCCTGCCCGGCATTGATGCTTTGGCCGCCGGTGCTGATCTTTATGGCCACGGTGAATTTGCTGTTTAAAATTTTCGTCCCGGTCGAAGGCGAGAGATAAAGCGACGCACCCGCTGCCCAGGCCGGAGTCGCCAAAAACGCGCTGGCAGCAACTAACCCAACTAAAATTAACGGGAAGAAAAATTTTCTCATAGCTCCTTGTTATTTAAATCCAAAATCTTAAGCACAAAATCCAAAGCAAATCCAAAATTCAAATGGTCAAAACTTATCCAAAGAGCGACCATCTATTCGCTGACAAAATATTTTCAATTTTAAATTTTAGATTTGTTTTGAGTTTTGGATTTTGAGCTTTGAATTTAGGATCCAGGGCAAACCGATTGTTTCGCGAAATCAAATCATCCTTATTATAACTTAAATTCAAGAATACGACAATTTAAAATCAACCGAGCTTGATTTTATTTTTCGCCTTTCTCTTTAAAATGACGATGATCGGCACTAACACGAAAATGATCACTAAGATGCCGCCGCCGACAGCGATGATCGGCCGCCAATTTGTTGAGCGGGGATTTTTCAATGATTGCAGCGCCGCGTTATCATACTCGACGATCCGCTCGTTGCCGGCGCGGTCAACGGCTTTAACCTTGATCACGCTGTTCAAAGACTGGTCCTTAAGGATATAGGGCGAGTCAGCTTTCACCCAGCCGGCGGGCAAAACTTCCTTGATCCTGAAAATCTGACGGATAAATCGCTCAAAGGCGCTTTCCTTTTTTTCTTGCAGATTTTGCGCCTTGGTTTCCAGAACTTCATAGTGATCAACTCCGGTCTGCTTGTCGACCGTGGAAAAAACCACAAAATATCGGCCATTGGCGACTCGCGGACTGTTGTCGATCTCGATCACGAACGGTTCGGGCGGAATTTTGTCAGCCGCGATCTTCTCGGCCCAGACATCCGAGCTGGTCGTGATCTTTTCATTGATCTCAATAACCGCTCCTTGCGCGTTGATCGAAACTCTGGTGCCCTCGCCGTCATTGATATAAGCTTCCGTATCCGAGCTGAAATCAATCTTGGCCTTGTGAAAAACGATGGGGTTTTTGGGAGAAAAAATCAACGAACCTAAAATATTGCTATCGCCCGGATCGCCCGGGATGACGCCGCAATAGCCGCCGGGAATTCCGCCGGAAAAAATAATTTTTCCTTCGCGGTTAACCCGCTCCAGCGCCTCCTGATCCGGCTTTTGCACCCAAATGGTTAAAAAAGATTCTCCGGAATTAAAATCCTTGAACTCCAGGATATCGGAAGGAAAATTAATGCCGACTTGCGCGGCATTAATGCATTCGCCGCTCGAAACGCCAACTTTTACCCGCACTTCAATGACATCATTCGGCCCGATCGTTTTTTGCGGCGGATCAAGATAAAAAGTGGCGGCTTTAACCGAAATCGGGAAAAAAACAACTGGAAATATAAAAATAAATATTCCCAAAATAAACGTGGAAATTTGAAATTTGAAATTTGAAATTCGTTTTTTCATCATAAAAAATATTAAGATTGGAAATTGAATTTTAAAATTTCTAATTTCCAATTTCTAATTTCTAATTATCATCCTGTCCAATAATACATCATGATGGAAAAATCGGCTAAACCGACTTTGCCGTCCTTGTTGATGTCGGCGGTCTGGTCAGAGGTATCCCAGTTATAAAGCAAGATGGAAAAATCCACCAGGTTAACCGCGTTGTCGCAATTCAGATCGGCAATGCCGCACTTGCCCTTTTCCGGCACATTCTTGCCGACATAAAAACTGACAGAACGGCTGAAATTGCTCTCGATCACGCCGGTCGGACTGTTCAGGTGGATCAAAGCTTTGGCCGTATGAAAATCTTCGGTTAAAGGCGCGGTATTAAAAACCAAGCTCCAATCACCCTCTGCCCCGCTGGTGGTGGTGGAGACCCTTTCCAGATCCGAATTGACGTGCACGGCAATATTGACGGTCGGGGAACTCTTGCCGAAAATTTTTATGCTCTCTCCTTTGTTCACTTGATTCTTGTTGACATCGATAGTGGGTGAAAGATAAACGTTTTCGATGGTCGTAATCGATTTGGAAGCGACGCGAAAGGTCAAAGTGAGCAAAGTGGATTTTAAGCCGCGCTCATCGTCGGTCCAAAGTCCGAAAGAAGAAACGCCCGGAGTCGTATCGCCGCTTTGAAAATGAAAATCGCCTTTGGAGTCGGCGCGCACGATGCCGGCGACGTTGCCGTCGATCAAGACCCGGACTTCGCGGTTGGGATAACCGTTGCCGTTAATGACCACTAAAGTCTGGTCGGGCGGGGTTTTTGTGCCGGGTACAAAGCCGGAGGTTCCGCCGCTCGAACCGCCTCCTCCGCCGCCGGTAGTCGGCAGCTGGCCCGGCTGGGGTTCTTGATTGCCGACCACGCTGCAATTGCTTAAATCGAGCCGGCAATTAGGAGTGCAATGCAAGGTGCCGGTGGTATAACCAAAACTTTTACAATCGGCGCCGCCAAAATCAAGGTTGTCGCATTCCTCCGCCTGTTGTTTGTGCAGATCGCCGCAAGTGTAGCAAGTCGAAGTGGAATAGGCGGTGCAATCACTGGTGCAAGCCAGCCGTCCAGAGACGAAAGGCAGCCCGGTGTAGATATCGATGAAACTTTGGCAAGTCGTGGTGCCGGTGTTGGACAAAATTCCCCTGGACGGATTGCCCGGATCGCAAAACTCATAATAAGGGTCGATAAAACCATCGCCGCAAACCAACAGAATTTTTACCGAAGTTTCCAGATAGGCGGAAGTGGAGGCATAAGCCGAGAAAACCCCTTCTTTCATCGCACCGACCCGAGCCCAAGGAAATAAATTAAAATTCAAAGCCAGACACAATAAACAAAAAAAAGAAACCAACAGGATTTTGGGGAAATTTTTATTCATATAAAAATAATCCGGAACATTAAAAAATTATCTGCCGAATGCCGCCGCTATTAAATTCGAAACGCGAAATCATAAATCCGAAATAAATTCAAAATCCCAAATCCAAAACTTTTTAATTTAACCCCTCTCAAGCAAAGGGATTCAGCCTTCGACCGATCCAAACGTTTTAGGATTTAGCGCTTAGAATTTTAGATTTGTTTCGGATTTCGCCTGCCGGCCGGCAGACAGGGATTTTGTACTTCGGATTTAACGCCAGCAATATTCAGATTGCGGATGAACCTGGATTATATCTTATTATTCATTCTTTTCCTCCTTGTGCTTTTCGGCTTGTCTTACCAGCCATTGCCAGAATTTTTTATTAAGAGCTTTGAAGAAATTAATAATCGTGCGCAAGATCGGCCGGGAGGGCAACAAAACCAGCCAGATAAAGAAACGCCAGAATCTGATCTTAACCAGCAGGGCGATTATCGCCAAAACTATCAAAACTATCCCCGCCGCGACCAGCCAGGGCCAGACGCCCAAATTATTTCCGCCCAAAATGCCCGGATTAGCGATAGTAAAGGCTATTTCATAATAATTGACGATCTCCTGCTCCTTATAAATTCTAACTTTGACCCAATATTGTCCGGCGGGAAGATGAGTGGTAAATTCGGCTGTCACAGCCGCGGTGGAAAACGGGTCGATCTTTTTGATCGATCGGTCCACGCTTGACTGGAGCATTTTTTTCTTACTCAGATCCCAAACCTCGATTGTTACTTGGGATGGCGCGGTTTTGACATTGCCTTTATTTTCGATATTCATCACGACCCTTATTTTGTAAAAAAGCCGGTTGAAGATCGGCGCCCAAATTTTCCAATCCCAAGGTTTGCCCAAGCGCTCGAAATCAGGAATGGAAACCAGCCTGACCAAAAAGTCCGCTTGGGAAACATTAGTCAGCGCCAAGTCAATATCGATCCGCGCGCCCAAAGCGATGGACACGCCGGCTCCATTTTCCGAGGCCGGGGCGACTTTAACATCGATCGCGCCGGTATAGTTGCCCAATTCCGCGCCTTTGGGAATTTTAAAAGTTATCACCATCGGCACTTGCAATTTTCCCTTGGGCAAAACAAAACTGCCGCCCTGGTCAAGCGTAATCCAAGAAGCTATTTCCGGAGCATTGACTTTTACTTCCGCCTTAAGATCATCGGCAGCGTCCGACCGCAATAACATTATTTCCTGCTTGTAGGTCGAGCCTGGCGTTAATTGATGATTTTGGATCAAAGGCGGTGAAACGCCAAAACCAGCCCGAACGCCATTAGCCCAGGAAAAAAGCAAAACTAAAACAAGCAAAGGCAATAAAATTTTCTTTAGCATTTAAATATATTCAATCTGAAGGGTGGCAAAGGAATGAAGCGACCCTCGGGAGCGCAAAATTTTGCGTTCCTGCAAGGGATTTCCCCCTCAAATTTTCACAATCATAAAACTATACGCCGTGGTATATCCCCCAAATTGCGTATAATCCTACAACTTAATCATACAATAACTTTTTGGCAAATGCAATGATGATTATTAAACAATTATTAAGTTTAAAAATATTTATTATTAGCCTTTTTAAACCAAGGTCGCCAAATATTTTTTTAGCCTTAGAATCCGCCTGAAATACTGGACAAAAATTATCCTTGCCCTGTTCATAAAAAGTGATTATCGCTGAATGCTCTTTCGAGCATTAATTTTCAAAATTCGAGTCAAATTTAGGCTGAATACGGCATTCGGCGACACAATCCCATAAGAGTAAAAAAAGAGCGCCCGATGAGGCGCTCAAAATTGAAAATTTTGTCAACTTCACGGATACTGCCAATCGTCATATTTATTTAGAACCACGGTAAAAGTATTGACGCCGTAAAAGGTGGCGGACGGCGTACCGGCCGGAACCCTGATGCCCCAATAAATCTCAGCCGAGACGTCACTTTGATCAATCGGACGAGCAATTCCCAGAGTCACCGTATCCGGAGTTGTCGAGGAAGTGTTGCCGGCGGAAAAAGAGAAGGGATTTTTATCATGTTGCTGATTATCGATCTTGATTATTTCCGGGCCAACATGATTTTTCAACATATCCTCGCCGGAAACCGCCGTATCGATCGGAGTGTTGCCGTAATTAACCACGGTGGTCGAGGCATTGTCCGCGCCGGTATTAGTACCGGCTTGAACGGTGCCGTAAGGAATGGTATTTTCATCGACGCTTAAAGCCGCGGACGAAATAACTTCCACGCCGTTTAAAGTATTATAAAGACCCAAGCCTTTCAATCCCAGCGCATCGTTGGCTTTAATGCCGGCATACCAGGAACTGGTGGAAGCGACGCTGGAAGCATCGGTCGGCATGGTAAAAAAAGCCAGCGTGGTGCTGCAAGTGATCGAAGCGGTGGCGCTGCTTGGCCCGGAACAATTGGAAATAGCGCAATGATCGGTGGCGATCTGATAACAATTATTATCGTTGGCGCCGCAGTTATTGCCGCCCGAAACCGCTTCTAAATAAATCGTACTGGTGGCGGTGGACAGATCGGTACAGCCGTTATTATCGGTAACACTTGAAGAAGTTGCCAAAACTAAAACTTCCGACGCTCCTTTGATGTTCAAAGTGATATTATTACCGCTATTTAAAGTCACGTTGGAAACTGTCGGCGCGACATTATTGACATTATAAACGCTGGAGGTGCCATTGCCGGTCGAAGCGGCCATATTGTGCCAATCTTTGATAAAACCATAATAAGTATAGGCGGCATGCATTTGGGGAACGTCGGTGGTGTAATCGCAAGAAACGCTGGTCGCCACGGAAGAAGAACCGTGGCAAAGTTCAGTGTCGCCACAGCCGCCACCGACCGTCCAGCTATTACTGGAACAAACGAAGATGCTCATATGATCAGATCCGCCTTGAACGTCGGAATCCGTGGTGCTGGCGGTAATGGTCACTGCCACTCCCGGATCTTTATTGTCTGACGAGGTATAAAGATGAGTTAGCTGTGGCGCGTGATTGACATAGAACGGACTGCCGCTGTCGCCGGCGCCTTGGCTTTGAACCGAACACCGCTGATCGCCCCAATGGCCGTCACAAATAAAAGCATACCAAATCTGCATTTCCGAACCCGGATCGGTGACATTGTTGTAAGTGCAGCTAACCGGCACTGTGCTGGAAGCTTTACTGGAAAGACAAAATTGAGTTCCGCTGACGCAAGAAGGCGGCTGGCCGTCCACCGTGGTAGTAGCCTGGGTGCCCGAACAAACGATCATCCAATAACTGTCTCCCTCGTCATCAAGCGCGGTGCCGGTAAAACCAATACTGCCTCCGACATTAACCGGCGAAGTAGAAGAGGAAACCGGACTTTCCGCCGGGCCGGCGGTAAAGTGCGGCGGAGAGTTTTTCACGACCACCGAAGTGGTGGCCGTCGCCGCCTCGGCATCGGCCGCCAGATTAACAAAACCCTTTTGCGCCGGTTTGACGAAATTCAAATTCAAGTTGAAAGAAAACCCCAAGACTATCACATTAAGCAAACAAAAAATCACGATGATCGGCAAAGTGTGTTTAATTTTCTTTTGTAAAAATTTGGCCATATTTAATTATTAACTCAATTTACGCCATAAACAACTTATCCACAGCTATTATCCTTATTCATATTATACCACTTTTCCGGAGCTAAATGAATTGCTCGCGCATTAGCAGAAAAAAGGCTAATTTTAAATTAATTTACAAATATCAATTATCGATAAGACCAGCTTGACCTTCAAATAACAATAGATAAGAATAGATCTTTTTTACTTTTTATTTTCTACTTTTTACTTATTTTTACACTTCATAATAGTAAATATTTTTGTCAGGCTTGTATTCTTTTTCTTTTTCAGTCAAAACTTTTTCCTCGCCGCCGATCAGAAAATTAAACCATCTTTTTTTCGGTTCGGTTTTCAAAACCTTGATCGGTTCCAAAAAAGGAATAATGAATCCGGAGCTGATAATTATAGCGCCGGCTCTGGGCTCGACGCGCAATTTTTTATAAATTTCGCGCAAAATTTGAACATCCAGGTAACAATAAACAACATTGGCCCCCTTGATATCCGCCAGATAATAGTCGGCGCATTTGACTTTGATCCGGCTGCCGCGGAAAAAAATCTGCAGCCGGGCCAGCGTGCAATGCCATAAACTGTCATCGACTCCGACCAATTTCACCGTAGGGAATTTTTTTTCCACCGCCCAAAGAAAGCCAGACCGGCCGTAACCCAAGGAGTAAACAACATAATCGTCTCTGATCTCGATTTGTTCCAATATTTTTTCCATTACTTCCGGATGCGACTGCAGGAACGGGGCAAAACCGAAAAACAGCAATTCACGCAAAATAATAAAAATAAAAAATAAGACGATAAACAGAATAATTGCTTGAACGATGAAGATGATTGTCGAAGCCATTAAATTAAAATTTAGGGGGAACCCCTCAATAGTCCCGCCGGGGCGGGATCAAAGCTCCCCTTTCGCGGGAATAAAGGCGCTCGGGTCGCTCCACTATCCGGCCGACCCTCGCGGTTATTTTATACCAGCGAGCTCGCTGACGGGGAATTATAGATTAACTAAAATATGCCGAAAGTTTTCAGCGCGTCCTGGAAATCCTTTTGCATTGAAGAAAAATCGGCTTGATCCGCGCCGGGATAAGAATCGACGGGATAAAAATAATAGACGTAAGAATATTTGGTCGAATTGGTTTTCAATTCAGTTTCTCCGGCCGCCAATTTAAAACTCGCCTTATCGTCATATCTGATATACATTAGCGGCGCGGCGTAATTCGGATTTTTTACGTAAAGAATTGTCGTTTTTCTGTTGACATTATTAGTGTCTGACATTCGCCAGAATCCTTCCAAAAAACTGGGCACGTTGAGCGCGCCCTTGGCTCCGGCCGGAGCGCTTAAAAAGAAAGATTGGCGGGAATAAGTGGCGTTTTTCCTTTTATCCAGCAATACCTGGGCGGCTTTTTGCTGCTGCAACTCGGCCGTCCGTTTGGCCGCCATTTGCGGCTGCCAGAAAAACAGCCAAAAACCCAGCAAAATAAGGAGCGCGATAATAACGCCGAGAACCGGATAAAATATTTTTTTATTTCCGGTCCAGGAAATAAATTTTTGTTGCCGCTCGATCTTGTTGTCCATAAAATTAAATTTAATTTATTATAAATATTTATGTTTAATGAGATGGTTATAAAGCTATTTTTAACAATCCGCCGGAACGCAAAATATTGCGTTCCTGCTTTAACTGTACCGGATCGCGTCCAGCGGGTTAAGTTTAGAGGCGTTGCGCGAAGGGAAGAAACCGGTTAAGGCTCCCAGAATCGCCGAGAAAATGATCATAAATGCCAAAAACCAAAGGGGAAATTCAAACAAGTTGACTGCTTGGCCGCCCATCCGCTGAGCGATAAAACCCAAAATCACATTGATCGCCACTCCTCCCCCGACGCCGATCGCCACCCCGGACAAGCCGCCGAAAAATCCCATTAAAACCGCTTCCGACAGGAAGAGGATCTCGATCGTCAAATTGGAAGCGCCGATCGTGCGCATAATTCCGATTTCCTTGGTCCGCTCCAGAAGCGTGACCGTCATGGTGTTGAACATGCCGATCGCCGAAACGACCAGGGCGATGCCGCCGAAAACGGCCAACACGATCTGAATGGCGCCAAAGATCTTATTGGCCTGATCCACGGTTTTGGAAAGTGAATTAACAATGAAACCTTTGGCTAAAAATTCATTCGAAGCTTTATCCAAAAACTCCCGGGAGCTTACTTTTACTCTGACTCTTTCATAAGTTCCGATGGCGAATTGCGAAGTCAAATCACTTAACGGAACAAAAGCGTAAAGAGAGGCATCGTCGGCTATTACGCCCTTGATGCGATATTGCTTATTCAATGGCATCTCATGGACCTTGCCATCGGCGGCAGGAAGCAAAACTTTCAAATCCACGTATTGGCCGATGATCTCTTCGGATTTGGCATCAAAAAGTTTTAATAAGGCGGAAGAAATAACCAAGCGATCATCCTCGTCCTCGGCAAACAAATCGCCCTTATCAGCGATTATGCCGGCATAGCGGAAATAAGACGAATCGACTCCCTTAAGCATAATGCTGCCGGTCAGGCCGTTGTAAGTGAGCGAGGAACTGAAGCTGGCCAAAGGCGAAACATCTTCGACATTATCCATCAGTTTGAATTCCGCCAATTTTTTATCATCGATCGTGATCACTTGCGAAGGCGGCGCCAACACGTCCAAAGAAAGCATCGCTTCGCCGAAAACGATCTTTTCCAATAAAATCCTTTGCAGACCGTAACCCAGGCCGACCAAAATCACCACGGCCGAAATACCCACGCCAATACCCAAAATCGTCAGCCAAGTTCTCATCGGCCGAGTGCGGAACATTCTGGTCGCCAATTTAAAGGTATCTTTATAGTTGATCATATTTTATCACGTAACACGTAGCGCGTAACACACGACAGGGTGCGGTAGAAAAATTTTTTCTTTAAAACTATAAGTTAATTAGTTAATTAGGCACTTAGTCGTATTAAAACGAAGTCCGTAAATAATAATTAATATTGTCTGCTATTCAACTAATTAACTAATCAACTAAGTAACTAAAAATTCTATGATTTGTTGGCGGTGTCGATCCCTTGGGTCAATAATTTCTCAAAATAAAATACCACTTGGTCCCGATCTTTTTTATCAAGCCCCACGCCGCCCTTCTTGGCCGACTTTTTCAGAATTTCTTCCAAATCCTCTTTGCGGATCAGCCCGGAAACGCGGTCGCGGACCGCTTGTTTTAAAACCGCCTTTTGGTCGCGATCGACCCTGATCTTGGCTTCCTCCATTACATAATATAGCAGTTCATTGATCAGTTTGTCTTCCCGGCTGAAAAAAGCCCCTTCATTCATGCGGCGGCGATAGCGCCGGACATCTTCCGAATGCTTTAAGATCTGCATCACTTTATCGGTCAAGAATTTGGCCCGGACTTTCGGCAGCCCCACCCCGCCTTTAGCTAACGGCGCGCTTAAAATTTCATAAAAATTATCGCTGCCCATGGTGCGCAAAATCATCAATTTCACCGCTTTTTCCAAGCGATCGATCTGCAAAAAATCCAAATCCTGCGTCAAATAATTGATCAGGCTTTTGACTTTCAAATCTTCCGGTTCAAAATAAGGGAACATCTTGGACAGCAGCTCGATTTCGGTGACCAAAACTTTCTGCCGGTCGAATTTGACGACTTGCTTCTTGTCCGGATTGGGAACGGTGCGCAAGAGCTGGCCGTCTTTCATGTAAAAAACCCGGTGGCACCAGACCAATTGCGACGCGTTATGGGTGATCATGATCACGGTCTTCTTATCTTTTTGATTGATCTCCTCCAAAACGCGCATCACCTGATCGGAAGATTTGGAATCCAGGTTGCCGGTCGGTTCATCAGCCAGCAAAATATCCGGATTGTTGACCATCGAACGGGCCACTGAAGCTCTTTGCAATTGTCCGCCGGAAAGCAACATGGGATAATTGTCCGCCTTATTGCCGATGCCGAAACGATCGAGGAGAGCCTGTCCGCGAATCTTCCTTTTCGCCCACGGAATACCCAGAAAAGTCTGCGGTAAAACCGTATTATCGATTACGGAAATCGAATTGATCAGGAAAAATGCCTGATAGATGATGCCGATCGTCCGCGCCTGGTAGTTTACCATTTCCGCCGGAGAAAAAGCGTAGGGATTTTCGCCTTTTACCAATATTTCTCCCGCTGAAGGCTGCAAGATACCCAAAATGCTGTAAAAAACCGTAGACTTGCCGCAGCCCGAAGGGCCGAAAAGCGCGATAAACTCACCGGGATAAATATCCAGATTTAAATCGGTGATGGCCTTAAACTCGTTCTTCTTGCCGAGGTTATAGACCACGTCCATGTGCCTGCTTTGTATTATAGGCTCCATCTTATTAGTTAAAAGTTGAAAGTGAAAAATTATTAATTTTATTTCTACCTTATAACTTTTAACTTTATAACTTTTTACTTTCTACTTATTTTTTCCCGTTGACCCAGCCGAAGGTGGATTCGAAATTCTTCAAAATGATATCAATGATGTTTTGTTCGCGGGTGGGCGTCAGCATAATATAATCGCTGGTGCGCGCTTTATTGCCGACATTGTCATAGCATTCGATCCAAAATTTATAAACCGTCGAAGGCAATAAATTCGTCGTTACTTGCACGTGTTTGGTGCCATAATCTTTTTCCATCGGCAAAACGTCCACTTTTTCCGTGGCATTGAAACCCTGATGGAAAGAAAATTGGCAGACCGCTTCTTCGTCCGTTTCCCAGCTGATGATCGTCTGCACTTTCGTGTCCGCGCCGGGATAAAGAGTCGATTCGGTATTGACTTTGGAAATAGCCGGCGGCAGCACGTCTTTGATGGTCAAAAAAGTAAAAGGCGAACTTTGCGCTTTATCGTTATTTTCGCTCTCGGCGGTGATCATGGCCGAATAATAGGTATCGTACTTCAGATTATCCAGGCGGATCGAATGGACGATCGAATAATTGGAATTTCCCTGCATCTTGGTTTCGCCCGTATCCAGATCGGTGTACTCGATATAAGCGGAGCAAGGGATATTGGTGGCAAAATTTATGGTCGCCGCGCTCTCTTCGATCTTGGCAATGGTGATATTATAAATTTCCGGCAGGATCGATTTAGTCACAAAAACCTTGTCAGTACTCTTAGTCTCCACGCCCAAGCTGGTTTTGGAAACAACCTGAAAATGATAAGTCGTTGCCGGAGTCAGGCCGTTGATCTGCGCCGTATGATCGATAACCTGTTCGTCATAATTTCCTTCCTGCCAGACATAAGGATTGGGATTATTGGCGTTGAAATCTTTTTCTGTCACCAGCGCCACGATCGAATTGGCTTCCTGGTTGGTCTGCCATTTGATAATGGCGTAATCGACGCCGGTTTCCACGTCAACCTTGTCAAAAATTATTTCCAGTTTTTCCGTGACCTGCTGGGCCTGCTCTTGAATTTGATTCTGAATAATTTGCAGGGTCCGTTGGTCGGTGATTTTATTGATCTCTTCCAAAATTTGCGTCACTTGCTGTTTGTTGGTTTCGGTGCTGGAAGACACTTGCTCGGTGTTGCCCTGGTACTGGCCGGGAGTTTCCGAAGGGCCCGGATACTGGCCGGGCTGCTCGGACACCTGCGCGTTTTTATTTCCCGTGGTCACAAAAGAAAAATCGCTGGAAATCGCCTGATTGCCCGAAACGTCCGAAGAAATAATGCGGAAATAATAAGTGGAGTCAGGCAGCAAATCGTCCAAAATTATTTTATGGCTGGTTTTATCGGAAAGCGGATCGCGCACCATGCCGTAATTGCGATTCAAACCGTAGTTGACCAAGGAATCCGATTGCTCGTCCGTCTGCCAATAAATAGTCGCCGAGCTGGTAGAGATGCCGTCGATCTTGGAGTTAAAAATTATCGGCGGGATCTTGTCGTTGGCGGCCGCTCCGGCCTGGTTGGCGCGGAAATTGCTTATCAAAAACAAACCAACGATAAAACTCGCGGCTAAAGCCAAAAGTAACAGCAAAATATTAATGATCAGCAAATGTTTTTGCATAATTCCCCTTGTTTGTTATTCTCCCCCTTTTTTATCTTGATTTTATTTATCTTCATTATATCAGAATCAGGCTCAACTTAGAAATAATAATAATTAGTTGATTAGTTAATTGGTTAATTAGTTTGACTATAAACAAACCTTGTTCTAATTAACGAATTTCGTTTTAATACAACTAATTAACCAATCAACTAATTGACTAATATCACCATCCTGACCCGTTCAAAATCGCGGCAAAGGTGCTCGAACCATGGAAAGAAGTACGGGTGGAAGTGGCAGGAATGCCGATGCCCCAATAGATCAAATCGGAAACATCGGAATTACTGGTCGGTTTGGCTAAATTAAGACTGACAAGCTCCCCGCCGTTTTTCAAAGTGCTGCCCGATGAATAGGAAAAATTTTGCGTCAAGTCCCAATGGATATAGGTAGAGTCGAGCGTGCTAACGATCAGGCCGGTCATATCAGTGCCGGCCACATCGCTGTTGATCGGCGAGTTGCCATTATTGATCACCGTAACCGACTGATTGACCGAGCCGGTATCCGTGCCCGCGTCCATTCTGCCGAAATCGATATTTTCTTCCGGCACATTCAAAGCCAAATTGGTATTGACTTCGACCGTGGGCGAAGTGGTGGACATATAATTGGAGCCGTCGTAAACCTGCAAACGGCCGGACCAAGTGTCCGTACTCCAGATATTGCCGGTGGAGTTATCAGTCGGTTCGGCGAAAAATTTCATATTAGCCGTGCAAGTATAAGTGGCAATGGCGTCGGTAGGTCCGGAACAATCGCTTTTTACGCAATCAGAGGTAGTAAGCTGATAACAATTATTATCATTAGCGGCGCAAACATACCCCAGCGCGGTGCGATAAATCACGCCCGTGGCCGAAACCAGGGTTTGGCAGCCATTAAGGTCAGTGACCGAAGTGTCGATCAATTGGACTTGCTTGTCGGCCGCGCCCTTGATATTTAAAGTTATATCGGCATTATTATTCAACGCCAAAGCTCCCAGCGACGGCGCCGTATTATTAATGTGATAACTGCTGGTTCGCGGGCTGGTGGTGGCGCCCAAGGAAAAATTATCAAAAACAAACGCGTAATAAGTATAGGCTCCGGCCGGATAAGGCGAAATATTTTGATAATGGCAGATCGGGTTGGCGGTCGTAGTGGCGGTTGTGGAACAGATCGTGTTGCCCGCTCCGCCGGTGCAGCCGGCCGCGGTCGCGCCATTGGTCGAACAAACATAATAACTCCAGGAATTATCAGTATCGCTATCCGCGGCCGTGGCTTGAATATCGATCAAACTGCCCGGGTCTTTATAATCATTGAGCGTGGCAACGGCGCTGAATGACGGCGGATGATTGACGCGGAAAGTCGAAGCGTTCGGCGAGCCGGCCTGGCCCTGCGACACGGCGGAACATTGGGCGATACCGGCGCCATAATGATAATCGCAGGCAAAACCGTACCAATCATAATATTCAGAATAAAGATGGCTGGTGGAAGCGGAACAGCTGGCGGCGGCAGAGGAAGAAGCCCGGGAAGAAATGCACCAGGAACCTCCCGGACAAGTCGGCGCCCCGCCGTTGCCCGCGGTAATCGCGCTGGTTTTACAGATCGCCAAATAATATTGATCGGTCTGCGGGTCAGTAGAGGTGGCGGAAAAATTCACGTTTTGCCCGTAAGCGGTCGGGGTGGAAGTCGCCGAACCGCCATCCGAAGGCACTGAGGTAAATGACGGAGCGGTATTGGTGGTTCCGGCTACGGTCAATTCGGCATAACGGTCGTAAGCATCAAGCGCCACATTATTTTTGGTGCCGCGGAAACAATAAGTTTGGCCGGCCTTGGCATTGGTGGTTGCTTTAATGGCGAATTCCACTTCAGTATCTTGGTCTTCGGCCAAGGTTATCGCCGCTGAAGTGGCGGACGGACCATTGACCATGCGGCCGGTGGCATAGGCGTAGCCATTGGTGGATAACCACGCCCGGGTAGTGCTGGCATCGCTATACTGCGTGGAAGTGGCAATCTGGAATTGGTAAGTGGAGGTGGCCGTGCTCCGCACTTGATACCAGGAACTTAAAGCGCCGGAAGAACAATTGGTCGTGGTGGTAGCGTATTGCAGGCCAAAACCGTAATTGGCAGCTGTTCCGGCCTTGGTATTGGCAAAAGACAAACGCAATCGGATATTGGTTTTTTTACTGATGGCCGTGCCCAGCGTCGGGTCAGGCGTGTCCTCGGCTTCCCGCCAAGTGCCGGCCGACGCATCGTCAGCCCGCCAGCGATAATGCTTGCCAATAACGTAAGAACTCGGCGTGGAAGTGGTGAACGACCAATAATCGGAGCGCAAAATTTCCGCTCCTGCTTGCTGGTAAACCCGATAGTAAACATACCCGCCGCTTAGATAATCGCTGATGCGATAATCAATCGTGCCGCTCAAAGTGAAATCAGTATTAAGCGCCGCCGAACTGTTGGAGGCCACCGAAGTCCAGGCATTGACCGAGCCAAAACGATAAACCTGCAAATTGACATAATTAGCTGTCGGAGCCACGCTGGATTGGCCGTTCCAGGAAACATTCAAAGCATAAGTGGTTTTCCCGTCTCGGGCGGCAAAATTATAAATCGGATACTGACCGGACCCGCTGGTCATGCTGTCGCGATCATTATTATCAGTCGATACGGCCGTGTAACCGGGATTATCCAAAAAGTAAGTCAGGTTGACCGAATTGACCGGCAAGCTGCTCAAAATATCTTTGGAATATCGCTTAGTATCATTGGCCACCAGGCTTAAAGTGGGATAGGCCGAATAAACATCGAAAGTGGAACTGCCGGTGCCGTCGATCAGCCTTAAGCGATAAGTTTTGCCCACGGTCGCGTTGACTGTCTGCACGGCAAAAGCGAATTCCGTATAATGGCTGCTGAGCAAATTATACATATTGGTCAGATTGGTATTTTCCTGGAAAAAGCCGTCCGACCAAGTATTGCCATTGGCCGCGGCTTTGTTGGTGGTAATCGAATCGCCGTTCGCGCCGGAGATGCCGTAAGAATAGCTGATCGGCGTAGCGGCGCCCACATCGGTCCAGATTCCGGGCGAATCAGTATTATTTTCATACTGCAGTTTGAAACGCTTATTATAAGTTTGATCGGCGCCGGTATTCTGGATCTGGACGCGGGCGTTGAGGCGCTGGCCTTTTTCCACATTGGCCAAGGGCGCTCCGGCCAGTCCCGGCGCGGTGTTCAAATTAACGCTGGCGCCATCGTCGTTTTCTATCAAGTAAGAAGTTTGCGCCAGTAAGTACCCGGAAGTGGTACTGGCAATCATCGCCACGGTCGCGCTGGCTTTATTGCCGGCCAGATCGTAAGCCCAGATATTGAAAGTGTACCAGGAGCTTTTGGCCAAACCGGCCACGGTAGTGGTGACGGCGCCATTGTAATTAATGTAATTAAGGTTGGTGTCGCTTTGTTCCGAATCGCTTTCCGTAACCGGCGAAGTTGAACCTTTTTTATAAAAGATCCGATAGCGATAAAAATTGGTATCGGTCGTGGCCGAGCCGAAATGGACGTTGATCGAACCCGAAGTATGCGAACTGAAAACCAGATTGCCGGGCGTAGCGGGCGCGGCGGTATCGATCGTTATGTTGGGGGTGCTGGCATTGAAGCCGGCCCAGGCGGAGCAGATATCGCTCGCGTCGCAAACCAAAGCCTGCCATTTATAAGCGCCGTCGGGAATATCAGTGAGCGAAGATGTTCCGATATAAGGCGTAACGCTGAAATCCTGGGGCGCGCCAGAATAGGTGACCACCCAGATTTTGGAAGTACAGCCGGAATAATCAGGGCTGGCGCAAGCTCCCGACGGCTTGGCCGTGCTGGTGGCGAAAGTTTGGCTGGTAGGAATGAATTGGTAATAGATCGATAATGTTTCCGACGGATCAGGATCCGTGGCCTGGCCGGATAAAACGATATTTTTTTGATTGAAATAAGTGCCGTTGGTGATAACGGTCACCTTATCGCTCTGATACTGATACAAACTGCCGGCGTTATCAGGATACGAATCCACCGTCACCCTCAATCTGATCTGGTCGACATCGGCGGTAACCACCGTGGAGGAAGCGTTGAGCGCGTAAACTTTGGCATCAAGATTGATGATGTCATCCCAGATCCAGGCGGCTGGCGCGTTAGCATCGCTGGTAATGTCATCATAAAAAGTCGTATCGCTGTCAGTCCGGCCAAAAAGCGACCCGGCCAAGGTATAAGTATTTCCGGCGGTCAAACCGGAAAATAGCGGAATTATCTTATAGCTTATATTGTTCGGGTCGTTGTTATATCCTTCCAGGCCGAGCTCAACGTCCAGAATAGACTTGGTGGTGGTAGCGACATTATTGGCCGTGCCTTGCAAATAATTGGCCGAGTCATCAGCCGAACTCCCCGGCACATTGCGATAAGCATATGTATCGTCGGTGTTATCCCAGGCATAAGGCGAATTGATCCACCCCTCCGTGGCGCCGCTGGTGTAATAATAAACTTCAGTCAAAGAATTGGATGTTTGAAAAGTTACGGCGGTGGAACTGGATTTGTTGCCGGCCTGGTCGTAAGCCCAAATATTAAAAACATATTGGGTGTTGGCGGTCAAACCATCGATAGTGATCGACGGCACACCGTTATAGTTCAGATAGCCCAAACTGGAATCGCTGGACGAACCGAACAAGGTATCGCTTTCCTTGACGCCGCTCGTCCCCTGCTTATAGAAAATTTTATACTGGCTGAAATTGGCTTCATAGCTTGGCGAACCAAACCCCAAAGTGATGCTGGTAGTTTTTCGGCTGACCAAAGAAAGTTGGCCCGGCGCTGTCGGCGCGATGGTATCGATCCTGAAATTGGGCGTGGACAAATTGTACGGCGCCCAGGGAGAACAGCCGCCGCTATTGCAAGCAAGCGCGTGCCATTTGTAGCTGCTGTCGGGTATTAAAGTTATCATCGCCGCCTTGTTAACGGGCGTTAAATAATATTGTTCCGTGGAAGTCGAGTAAAAAGTGCCGGGAGAGTTTTGGTTATTATACTCCGTCAAGAGCCATTTGCCGGAACGGGCGACCGAAGCGATGCGGGCTTCATCGATAATACCGGTCCAATACTCCGTAGTGGCGCCGCCGAAATAAGAGCGGCCGATCTGGGTCGGGTCATTATTAGTAACGATCGTGCCGGTATGAGGGGTCGTTCCCTGAACAGCGCCGTTATAATAGGCGCGCAAATTCAAACCATCGTAAGTTCCGGCCACGTAAGAGAAGGTGGTGGGTAAAACCGTGGTGCTATAAGCATGATAAGCGGTTCCGCCCGAGTCCACTTCGGCATGCAATAATTTATTGGCCGAAGCATCCACGCCCAAGTTGAAGATCGCGTATGGGGCAACAGCGGAAGTTTGCGTTTTGGCGATGATCTTGGCGTAGTTAACCAAGGTGCCGCGCGTCGCCCAAGCCGAATAAGTCGCTCCGGTCGTCACATCGATATCGGCCAAGTTGATCGCCTGGGCCGTGCCGCTGAAATTTTTAGCAACGCCCAATTTGCCGGTGGTGTTGGTAGTGCCGACGTTAGTACCGTTATAATTGCCGGTCGAATCTTTGAAATTATCAGTGGCCAAGTGATAGACGGCCAGATAGCTATTGGACCAGACGCTGCGGGCGCCGTAGGTGGTGGAAGAGGCGGGCTGGGAGGCGGTCGATGAACCGTAGTAAAGATAAAAAGTGTAATTAGAGGAGGAGGAAATGGAATCGGCGCGGAACCAGACTTCGCCCGAATAAGTGGAAGTGGCCAGCGAAACGATTTCGACCGGCATTCTGGTTCCGGTGGAATTGGTGATGACGATGTCGCCGCCGTCGCTATTCCTCTTGGTGTGCCCCCAAAAATCATTAGTCGTACCTAATCTGGCCATATCCAAATAAACGGGAAAATTGGTCAGAGCGCCGGCGATCTGGGAGCTTTGAACGACGATGGGAGTGCGATATTGGTAGCCTTTGCTATACCAACCGCCGGTAATGGCGTTGTTAGTCCAAATTTTTCCCGCGCAGCTGGCAAAAGTTGTCCCGCTATAACAGAAAGTTGCCGGTACGGACGTGGCTACCGTGAAAGTGTTGGCATTATCCAGCAATTCATAATAAAGGGAGAATGACGTGGCGCTCGTGGAAGTAGCCCACAGATTGACCGTATTGCTGGTGGTCCAAGCGCCGCTAGTTAAAACCGTGGAAGTGGACTGCTTGTACTGGATCAGCGAAAAAGGCTGAGCGGGAAATTCGGAAAGACTGACCAGGATTTCCGTACTGGCGCTGGCTTTGCGGCCGAACGTATCATAAGCGAAAATATTGAAAACATAGGTATAGCCGGTGGTCAAACCGGTAATGGTCGTCGAAGACTTGCCGTTAAAATTTATATAGCCCAAAGAAGCGTCGGAAGAAGAGCCCCAAAGCGAATCAGTTTCTTTAACGCCGCTTGTCCCCTGCTTATAGAAAATTTTATATTGTGAAAAGTTGGGATCTGAACTTGGCGCGCCAAAATTAAATTTTACGTTAGTGGCGCTTTTGGAATTAAAAATCAGATTCCCCGGGACAGTCGGCGCCGCCGTGTCGATCTTGATATTCGGCACCGTCGCGTTGAATTGCTTCCAATTTCTGGCGCAGCCGTTACTATCGCAGGCCAAAGCCTGCCATTTATAGTTACCATCGGGGATCGTCTTAAGATCAGCTTTGATCTCGTGGTTGGAATACCAGACTCGCGAGGCGCAACTTGCGTAAGCCGCGCCTGACGAACAAGCGCCGACCGGAGTGGTAGTGGCGGTAAGATACGGCTCGCTCGTCGTCGCCAGCTGATAATAAATCGTTACCAAGCCGCCATCCGGGTTGGTAGAGGTAGCATAAAGATTTATTTCGTCCGCGTTGATCCAAGTATTATTGGCGATTGCCGTCGAGCCATCGGCCAAATATTGCTCCAAACTTCCGGCAATGGCAGGAGCATTGTTCGTGGTAACAACGACTTCGCTGGTCCCGCTCGCCTTGTTGCCGTAAGAATCAAAAGCCCAAATATTGAAAACGTACTGGGTGTTGCCCAATAAGCCGCCGATCGTGGTGGTGGCCGCGCCGCCATAATTCACGCTGCCTAAATTAATATCGCTGGTGGAACTGAAAACAAAATCGGTTTCTTTGACGCCCGATGAGCCCACTTTGTAGAAAATTTTATACTGGTGGAAATTATTATCGTGAGCGGCCGAGCCGAAAGCCACCGTGACCGTACCGCCGGTCTTTTTGGAATAAGTCAAGCTTCCCGGCGGCAGCGGAGCCGCGTTATCGATATAAACGCTGGTGGTGGCGACATTATGATTGCCGCCGCGATTATCGTTGATGATCAGTTTGACGCAAACCGTGCCGGTGGCGGTGGGCAAATCAATCTTGGAAAGCCAAAAAGTATTGACGGCGTTGGCCCCGGCCGAGGTGGTGATATAACCCGATGAATTGCCGATCTGATCGGAGTTGCTGTTTAAAACCTTGGGGTCGCCGTGAGCGGCTGTCGTATTGGCGTCGGTTTCGTCGATGCGCGCCTTGTAAGCGGTGGTGCGGCAATTGGCGTCAAGATAATAATCCGCCCGGGCGGTAAGCGTGTCGTCCAGATCCGGATCATTGGCGGTAAAATTAAGATCAACCCCGCCTGAACCGTCGGATTTTTCCGTCGCTGAATTAAAAGTCACTGTCGGCAAGCGGTCAGTGCGCTCCCAAACCAGAGTCGTACTGGATTTGTGGCCCACCAGATCATAAGCCCAAAGCGAAAAACTATAAACCGTACTGGTGGCCAGGCCGGTGACGGTAGTCGAGGATTTGCCGTTAAAAGTCCGCGAAGCAAGGTTGGCGTCCGAACTTGAGCCCCAAAGCGAATCGGTTTCATGGATCGGCGTGGTTGAGCCAAGGCGGTAATAAAGTTTGTATTGGGAAAAATTCGCTTCCGTGGCCGCCGTGGGAAAACTCAATTTAATCGAAGCAGTGGTGGAAGCGACAGGATTCAAAGTGTTGGAAAAGATCGGCGCGTTGGCATCGACTAGAAAATTCGGGATCGAAGAATTGAATACGGCCCAGTTGGAACAGCCGCCGAGCGAATCGCAAGCCATGGCTTCCCATTTATAACCGGCGGGAGAAGTGGAATCCGGCACGCCGGGAATCATCACCGCTTTTTTATTATTGGTCAGATAAAATTGTTCCGGGGTGGAAGTGGAGTAAAAAGTTCCCGGACTGTTTTGGTTGCGATATTCGGTGATAAGCCATTTGGTCGTCCGGGCGGTCGCGCCCAGGTGGACTTCGTCGATGATGCCGGTGAAATAGTCGGTTTCCGCGCCGCCGCCGCCGTAATAAGCGCGGCCGATATTCGTCGGCTCATTGTTAGTGTCGATAGTGCCGGTGCGGGCGGTAATCCCCTGCTGGGCGCCATTGTAGTAAGCGCGCAGATTAGAACCGTCATAAGTTGTTGCCGCCCAATACATGGTCCCGGCTGCCGGAGCAGTCGTGTCTTTTGCCACGTATTGCGTGGCGGCGCTGCATATTTCCCCTTGCGGCAATTTATTGGCCGAGGCATCATAGCTTAAAGTATAAATGACGAACGGAGCGACGTGGGTCGGTTGCATCTTGCCGATTATCTTCGCCCAGTTGCCGTTTCCCGCCGCCGGCTGATTCCAGGCGGAAAGAGTCATATTCGGCGTCAGATCAAGATCGCCCAAATTGATCCAGGCCGCGCCGTTAAAATTACGGGCGCCGCCGATCTTGCCGGTGGTATTGGTGGTTCCGTTGTCCGCGCCGTTCCACGTTCCGACCGAATCCTTCATACTGCTGTTTTGATAATGAAAAACAGCCGCGTAGCCATTGGACCAGACAGCGCGGGCGCCATAGGTAGTGGTTGAAGCGACCTGGGCCGCGGTCGATGAGCCGTAGTAGAGATAGAAAGTGATATTGGAAGAAGAGGAAATGGAATCGGCGCGGAACCAGACTTCGCCGGTTTTAGTGGAAGTGGCCAGTGAAACGACCTCGACCGGCATTCTGGTGCCCGAGGAATTAGTGATCAAAATATCGCCGCCGTCGCTGTTCCTTTTGGTGCGCGACCAAAAAGTATTAGCCGTACCCAGTCTGGCCATATCCAGATAGATCGGAAAATTAACCAGGGCGCCGCCGATCTGAGACGATTGGACTACGATCGGCTGGCGATATTTATAACTGGTGGCGCTGCTAGACCAGCCGGAAGTGGTAGTGGCGTTGGCCCAAATATTATTACCGCAGGAAGAATAAGCCAGATTATTCTTGCAAAATGTAGCTGGCGCGGTCGTCGCGGTATTATACGATGAGCCGCTGGGGATCAATTGATAATAAACCACCAAGGGATCGGAATCCTTGTCAGTGGATGTCGCCTGAAGATTCACCGTACTCTGCAAGGTCCAGGCGCCGTTGGTAATCGGCGTGGAAGTGCTTAACGGATATTGCTGCAGGGGGTAAGGATTGGCAGGCACGTGGTTAGTGATCAGCGTTTCCGAACCGAGCGCCGCGGCCACCGTGCTGGAAGCGTATTTGCGGACGCGATAATTATCCCAAGTGCCAAATTGGTTGGCGGCCACGCCATATTCGCCATCCGTGTAAGAAGTGTTGGTCGTAGTACAAGTTGATAAGTATGGCGTGGTAGTGGCGCCGGCATACAGGGAAGCCTGCAGCAGGCCGGTGGAGCGCCAGGTGAATTGGAGAAAATACCAAGTATTGGCAACGACAGTATAGGTATTGCTATTGGCAATGACCTGGGCGCCATCAAAATCTTTTCTGATCGTCAAATAATAAGTGCCGCCCGTGCCTCTGGTATCAGTGAAAACGGTATAACCGATCAATTCGCCGCCGCCGGTAGGATGCCCAACCTCAATGCCGGGCAGCGCGCCCAAAGTACTCGACGATTGGCTCATGGTCCAAGTTTCCCAGATAAGGTTTCGGCCTGAATTAATACTGGGGCGCGTGCCCAGATGCTTGACGCCGGCAGTATTGCTTTCCAATCCCAAGCTGCCGTATTTGGCGGCAATGCCGCCGATCCGCGCCAAGCTCAAGCTGCCGCTGGTAAAATCGTTGCTGGTTTCAAAATCATTGAAGTAAACAAAAGTATTGGCCCCGGAAGAATAGGAAGCGGCGGCGCTATTGCCATAATAAAGATAGATCGTTTTATTGCCGGTGATCAAAGGGATTTTCACCCAAACCTTGGTATAAGATCTGTTGCAAGTATTCGGCTCAAGAAAATAATACAGCTCGCTGGTATCGCTATATCGATTGGAATCGGCAAAAGCGATATCCGAGCAGTCTGAGTTCATTTTGCCCGCCGCGATCAAAGTGGCGGTATCGATAGTGACCGGCACTTGAAAATCAGTCAAGGTGTTGCCGCCGGCGTAAGTGACGCTGACCGGGACTTCATAATTCCAGCTGGCGTTCCACCAGGGATCCAAAAGCCCATAGCCTGATTTGTCGCCGACGGTTTCCAAATAAAATTCGCCCTGGGAACCGAAAGTAAAAGAAATATTCATTTTAAAATATTCGGTTTCGCCGGGCTGAATGCTGAATTGTCCGGCAGCCGTGCTGGAACGGGGCACGAAATTTTCCGGCACGCTTTTTTTACGCGGGCCAAGACCGAATATTTTTTGCCAAAGATTTCTTTGATCCGGAAGTTTGCCGGCTATGATCTCCGCGGCATTCCATTGATCGACATTTTCCATTGCCCCGGAACTGCCGACGATCACCTGGTTTTGCCGGCACTTTTTTTGATCAGGAGAAAGCGAATCGCATTGCCGGCTATTATTTTTCCCCGGGCAAAAATAAATTTGGCCGGAACTTGTCGCTATCTTGGCAGAATTCGCTTCCTGCTCGGCGGAACTTGTCGCCTGTTCTACGGAGCTTGTCGCCTGTTCGGTAGAACTTGTCGCTTGCCATCCGGCAGAACAATAATAAATGCGGTCGCCCCGGGTCGGATTTTTCACGGTCATGGCTCGGCGGCTTAATTTTTCCAAACCGGTCATATTGCCGTCGGCGGCGGGAAAATAAGTTTGCAGGCCGAAATTTTCCGTTTGCTCGCCCTGATTGGTAACGCTGAAATAAACCAGCGCGCCGTTGAGGCCGGAATAATTTTGCCGGTCGGTCTTGATGATCAAGTTTTCATCATCAACGGCATCGGAGTAAGCGAAATCGATCTTTTGGCCGTCAGTGGTCAAGGGCGCGTCATTGAAAAAATGTTCTTCGGCGCCGGGTACGCCGAGCTGATCCTCGGTTTTTTCCTCTGCGGCTTTCACCTGGCCTTGGTTGTAATCGACTTCCAGCCAAAGGCCGTCCAGATAAATCTTGGCTGCTTTGGCCGAGAGATCAGCGGCGGAAATTTCGCTGTTTTGATAGCTGATCCTGACGCGAAGGTTATTGATATCGTCCCAGGAATTAAAAACGGGCAAAGCATAAAGGAAGTAACCGCCGTTGGCGGCATTGGCGACTCCGCCCTTGAGAAACAGATCGCCGGCCGTTTGCCAATCCCCGCCGGTGGAATATTCCACCAACAAATGATCAAAAGTGAAAGTGCTGGCCGCGGCCAGCGATAATCTTAACTGGACGTTGGTTATTTCGCTGGCGGCAGAATAGCTGTCGAGGTTAAAATCGGAAAAGATCAAACTGTCTTTAAGTTCAGCCGGCTCGACCGCTGCTTTTGAATTATTCAGCTCTGGCGAAGAAGTGGCCGCATCGATCGCGTTTTCCGCCAAAGCCTTGGGGGCGGAAATTAAATTATGCCAAAATTGGCCGATGGCGCGCGCCGTGGATTTTAAATTAAAGATCAGGGAAACCGGGCCGCTGTCCGCGCCGCCGCCATTAGCTCCCTGATCAATACCGGTCGGAACCGGAACGGAATTATTATCACTTCCTCCCGGCGCCGAATCAATCGGCGCGCTCTCCGCGGAATTATCCGGTAAAGTCAAGGCTGGATCGCCGGCTGGCTGGCTCGAATCGTTTTCTCCCGCAGCCGGACCGGCTTCGGGCAAATGATTTTGGCCGGCGGAAGAATCCAACGCTGGCGCCGCCGGCAAGCCGCCGTCTCCGGAAGAAGATCCGCCGGAATCAACCGGCTCTTGGATTGCTCCGTCGTTCACCAGAACCGGCGAAGATCCTTGATCGGCCGGAACCGGACTGGGCGGAACAGGCGAAGAACCGAGGAAAATTTCCGTAGCAGTGCCGGTGGCCATTGTCGGCTCGGTCGACCCATTAGCGGCGCTCGAAGTCGCCAGCTTGGCTTTGTTATCCAAAATCCCCGTCGGCAAGCTTCCGCTGCCAAAAATCAAAACCGCGGAATTATTATCATTGAACGCGGAAAAATCAGCCGCCTGATCCGCTTCGACGGTCAATGCCTTTTCCGGATTCTGCCAGATGGAATCGCTTTTGATCGCCGGATTATTTAAATCCGCGGCATTGCTTTCCAAACTAAAACTTTGCGGGGATAGCTTAATCTGTTCATCGGAAGCTTTAGCTGAAAAATTGTGTCTTAAATAGCCGAAAGACAGGATGATAAACAAAGTTAAAAATCCTAATTTGAACAACGGGCTCTTGATAATTTTTTTTACTCTAGGCATGGGCTAAACATAATCCGAACCTACGAAATATCCGAATACTACGAACATCGCCGCAAACCTTTATTCGGTTCGCGGAATTCGTAGTATTAGAATATAATTCGTAATATTCTGATTATATTTTAACGAACTTATCCCTTTAATTTTAGTACTTCAAACACAAAATTTCCGCTAAAAAGCGTATAATCTGGCATCTTAAATTATATCACAATTTTATCAGCAAAAAAAGAACGAAAAGTGGTTAACTTTTCGTTCTTTTTTATCTACTATTAGCTATTTATTGTCGTAGTGGAAAACCGTTGTTTTTTAACGCCCTATTTTGAGCCTATTCGATCTCTTTTTCCACATCTTTAATCTCCTTGCTGATGAATTCCTGGGAAATATCCAAGGCTTCGTTGATCTTATCGCGCACGCGTTTTTCCGACTCAGAGTAGCCGGATTTTTTGTCGGCCAGCTCCATCAATTCATTGACTTCTTCCTTAAGCGCGGCGAATATTTCATTCAGCCGCTTTTCCAATTCCTGCGACTCTCTGATCGCCCGATCTTTTCTCTGCCTATTCTGCCGCTTTAAATAAATCATCAAGCAAATGAGGAAGATGATCACTAACAAGAGGAAAAGAATGATCCAAGTTCCATAAGCGGTGATGAGCGAAGGAGACTGGACCAAGAGGCCCTTGCGCGAACTTTCAGTGCTTTGCGCGCCGCGGCTGTCGATCACTTGCGCCCAAACGTGATATTCGCCCCTGGCCAATTCATTGTGCTGAAAATAAGTCCAGTTGCCGTCGGTATCGGTTTTGGTCTGCAGAGTTTTGATATTTTTATCATCCTGGGAAATATAAATATTGATGGTCGCGTCGGGATAAAAAGAAGTTCCCTGGATCGCCAGTTCCGCGCCCTGATTGATCGTCGCTGGCATATCGGTAATGACCGGGGCCTTCAAGGGTTCCACGGAAAATTGTTTGGATGAACTGGCCGTGTTCCCGGCTTGGTCGGCTACGGCGATCTGAAGCAGATGCGCGCCTGGTTTAAGTATCGGCAGCTGATAAGGATTTTTGAGATATTCCGGAGCGGCATATTCCTTGATTTCTCCGTCTAAATTAATTTTATACTTGGCAATGCCGGAAGTTACGTCAACGGTGACAAAGGACAGTTTCGGCGTCGGGTTCGTGGGATCGCCGCCGTTATCGATGTTGATCGCGAAATCGGTTGGCGGCTTGGTATCGATCAAAGTTTGGCGGGTTGCGACCGGCCCCCAACCGGCCTTATTTTGAAATTTTAAATGCAGAAAGTTCCGGCCATCGGCGACGTTGGAATAAGTTTTAGTTTCGATGATGCCGTCGGATTTCTTTCCCGGGTCGGTTGAAGAGCTTTGGTCAAGGGAAAGGCTGACCGCGGAAACATCGGGCAAAAGTTTCCAGCTAAAGACCGGATTATTATTGGCATACCAGATATTTTCGTCGGGATGGGTGGCCGAATCGATCTTGGGCTGGGGCGGCAAGGCGCCGCCGACCGTTGGCTGGGTCGGCTGGGTAGTCGGGACAGTTGAAGTCGGCTTGCTAACCACGGGCGTTTTTTCCTTGAAAGTATATTGCGCGCCCGAAGTATTGGCCAAAATGTTGGTTCCCTGGCCATCGGCGGCCAAGGCGCTGGCCGAAGAAAAACTGGCTCCGCCCGAACCTGCTTTTAAAACCGCGAAGTTTACGGAAATGATCACGCCCGAACTGCCTTTATAAGCGGCCGGGGCTCCGCCCGAGTAAGTTATTGTCCCGGCGGTATTGGAAAAATTAGGTTCTGCCGTCCAAAGGCTGAAAACCGAATTATTTTTGGAGATGCTTTTAACCACCAAATAATCATTGTCGAATTTAATATTGCCGTCCGAGGCGTTAACGCCATTCCCCCCGCCGCTATTAAGAACGATGTTGACGTTAAAAACATCGCCGACGCTGTAAGTTCCGCTGGAAGGCGATAAATACAAAGTCGCCCCGGCAGCCCGGACGCTCGCGGCCGGCATAAAACCAATCACAAAAGAAAGGAAAAAAATTAAGGTAAAAATTCTCGCGAATTGCTTGATCATAATTTATAAAAATATCCAATAACCAATATCCAATACTTTAAACAATATTAAAATATAATAATATCTAAAATTTAAATTATTAAAATATTAAATTATTTTTTTAAATATTTATTATTTGATATTGGATATTAATTTTCCTCTTCCATCTCCTTCACCTCGATCCTTTTCTTTCCTCTGGACTGGATGCGCAAGAGCGGCAATTTCAAAACCAAGACCCCGTTTTCGATGATCGATTCGATCTTAGCGACATTGATCTCCTCGGGAAGGATTATCTGGCGATAAAACTCTCCCCAGCGGTTTTCCTGGCAAAGATATTCTTTTTCTTCGTCTTCGTCTTTGATCAATTTGGGAATTTCTTTTTTGCCGGAAATAGTGATCACGTCGTTCTCGCTTTCCACGAAAATGTCCAGCTTATCGGTTTTCACGCCGGCAATCGGCGCAAAAACCACGATCTTCGAGGAAGTTTGATAGATATCCACATCCAATTGCAAATGCTCGGTAGAATCTTCATCCAATATTTTTTTCGGCAGCTTCTCCCCTTCTTCAATGTCGACCGCCTCGGTTTTTTTCTTTATTTTGCTTAAAAAAGACATAAATTTAAAAATTATGAAGTTAGAAGTAAGAAGTAAGAATTTTTTTGAATATCTTTAAATATAAAAAATAAAATCCTAATCTTATTATAACACAAAAAAATCAAACAACAAAATAGCCAAATTTTTCGATATTTCTTACTTCTTACTTCTTGCTTTATTAACCGGTCCAGCAATACATCATGATGGAAAAATCGACCAGGTTGATCTTGCCGTCTTGATTGATATCGGCATTGGCATTATTCGTTCCCCAGTAATACATTAAAATGGAAAAATCGACCAAATTGATCTTGCCGTCCTTGTTGATGTCGGAGCGGGAACAAGGCCCTTGCTCGAGCTTCTGACCCACGCCGCAGAGGACTTTTTGGCTCAAAGTGCTTGAACCGATCTTGGCATAAGAAGTCAGCGCCGTTAATTCATAAATCCCCCGGCTCAATCCGGCGGTGGGAAAAATCGAACTCCAGCGGCCGTCGGCGCTAACTTTTTCTTTCTTGGCGCTTAGTAATTTTTTGCCCGGGTCGTTCATTTGGACGATCACCCACACGTTGGGGGCGCTTTGTCCGGAAACGAAAATATTTTGGCCCAGCTCAATTGTCGTGCTGGCCAATTTGATCGTCGGCGGAATCAAAATATTAGTCACATTCGTTTGCGTGTTAGCCTCGATCCAAAAAGTCGTGGGATAGGCGATCGAATTTATCCCTTCGGTGTCCTTGGCCACCAGGGTAAAAGTATATAATCCCTTTTTCAGGCTGCCGACCTCGGCAAAAAAACTGGCGTCAGGCCTGGCCAGCACCGATCCCAATAACTGGCTATCCTGGGAAACGCCGATGCTCGAGCCGGGGTAAGCATAGCCGCTCAAAGCCACGCTGGGTAATTGCACGTTTTGGAGAGGAAAAGGCTTGAGGATGCCCGTGCCTGAACCGCTGCCCGAACCCCTGCCTCCGCCGCCGCCACCGCCGCCTCCTCCGCCGCCACCGCCGCCCGTGCCGCCGCCGGTTCCCGTGCCCGTGCCGCCGCCCGTGCCGCCGCCCGTGCCGCCCTCGCCTTGCGCGGCCACGCAAAAATGAATGAGATAATCGTCAAAATTCACCGTGTCTTCGACAGTATCGTGACAGCGGACAAAATAGGAAAAACAGCGGGCGCTGGATAAACCGGTGATCATGATGGTGTGATAGAGATCGTCGGAAGTATAAAATTCATCGGTCATGTCGTAATAATCCGTCCCGCTCGCCACGCTATAGCGGCAAGTGGCGTCATAGTTGGTCGTTAAGGACATGATCGTCTGCGTTGTTTGCGCGGTCAAAGTGCCGGTCGGCAAACCGTTGGCGCGAATTTTTATCAAGCCCGCGCTCACCGCGACCGGCTCGACCATCACCACGAAAGTTCGGACATTATCAATGACCGCGTCGGCCGCGTTATAAGTCTTGACATCAAGCCAATAGCTTCCGGCGCTGGAGGCGTTGATGATCTGATTTACGCCCAAACCGCCAAAGGCGGCGTTCTTGCCCATTTTTATCCGCACTCGATCATGCGCGGCAATGCCCGTGGAAGAATTCAAAGTGATGGTGATCTTTCCTCCCTGGCCGGCAGTAACTGCCACGCCGTCGGTGCTGGTGGCGGCCACATCGCCCAACTGGCGATTGAGAAAAATATCAGTCCCGGAAGCGGCCACGGCCAGATCCAGATCAAAATAATCGAACAGAGCTGGGATGGCCAAGCCGTTATTGGCGAAGCTAATGACAATTTTTCCTCCCGGCGGCACTGCTTGAGCGGTATTAAAATTAACCAGATGATTAGTTGAAGTTGCCGGCCGAGAACTGTTGATCAGATCATAGGCTTGATATAAATTGGTGGCCCGGGCGGAAAAGGCCGAAATCAAAAAAACGGCCAGCAAACAAATAAAGCCGCCCAGGACCTGTTTGATAAGTCCATTTCTATCATGAAAGCGACTTATCCGGCCGGCTCTGGAAAAATAACTGATTTTGTTAAATTTTTTACCAGTGATCATTTTTGAAAATCATTCTCATTTTGAAGATTGTTCTCTTTTTTCTCTTCCTGCGGCGGCGCTTCCTTCCTCTCCCATTGGGCCAGAATTTCCAATTCCTTTTCGCGGCGGCGATCAAAATAAAAATTAAGGACTACTAAAGCCGCCAAAATGCCCAGCGCGAGAAAAATAGCCAAAAGCAAACCGCTATTCCAAAAGTTGTCCTGCTTCTGCCTTTGCGCCTCCTGATCATTGAGCGCCTGTTCTCTGGCGTTAAGCTGTTTTTCCTTTTCGTCAAGCTGCAGCGCCAATTGGTTGATCGGGTTCACCGCCACGGTGGCGGAATTGTTGATGCCCGTGGCCGCGCTCAATTTATTACCCAAGAAAAAAACCAAATTCAGGGGATGGAGAAAAAGAAAAAACAGAAAAAACGATAAAATCACCGCCAGGCAAAAGATCAGCGCCGAGTGATAAATTTTTTTAATGAAGAAAAACATTGGGAATTAGTTAACTGGTTAATTAGTTAATTAGTTTACAACTTAATAAGTTTAGTGATATAAAAAAATTAAAATATTATTTCATGTTTAAAAATAAACAACAGTCTTATTCTTTCTTTATAAAGTTGTAAAATTGTAGACTAATTAACCGATTAACTAATCAACTAACCGGCTATTTCGCGCATCTGAATCCCGTGCCCGTGCCCGCTTCGGACGGCGGCGTCACCAGATAGACGGAATATTGCCCGGCTTGATCATTATTACCCCAATAACCGCCGCGCGCAATGCCGCGGGAGCCGGTCTTTTTTATCCAAAAATAATCATCGTAATAATTAGGATCAGCTTGGTCCGAATTGGTATCAGTGGGCATGGCCAGGGAATTCACCCCCTTGATATAACCGTCGTCAGGCAGGGCGTTGCCCTGATATTTTCCGTCTTCGACAGTCCCTTCCACCCATTCCCAGACGTTGCCGATCAAGTCATAAGCGCCCGCGCCCGAAACGCAATTTTTTCCCGAGCCGGCCGGTCCCGGCTGTTTGACCCAATTATTGGCCACTTGGCAATCATCAGCTCCCCAATTGCTATTCTTATCCGGAGTGGCCAACGCGGCCGCCAGCCATTCTTCGTTGGTGGGCAAGCGCTTACCGGCTTTGGCGCAGGCCACCGCCGCCTGATTTTGCGAAATATAGCGCCAAGGGATCAAGCCCGCTTGCGAGGCCGGCTGGCAAGACTGGTTTTCCAAATTAGTTCTGGTTTGGTCCTGATTGGCCGGATCCTTGAAAGAGCAGCCATTGCCGGCCGCGTCTTCATATTTATCCAGGCAAAAACCGCCGGTCGAACCTGGAATAAAAACCATCTCGGCCGGACAAAGAGAATTATTTTTCGCCTTGTTGCCGAACAAACTGTCGCTCGCCTTGATCCCGGCGGTCGTCAAAGCCACCGCGACGATCATCACGATCAGCCACCTTATCCAGCCAGATTTTCTTTTTCCGCCCTTTTCTTGATACTCAAAACGCCCGGAATCTTGCCTTCCGCCGGTTGACCTTGCCTTATGTTTTAAATCCAATACTTCGGACATTAAAAACAGGTATTAGTTAATTGGTTGATTGGTTAATTAGTTGTGCAATAGAAAATTTTTAAAGGATTTGACTCGGCCAAAAATTTAAAATATTGTTTCATTTTTTAAATCATTAAATTTCGATCGCCATATTTTATTGAACAAAATTGATGAACCTGCAGACTAAGTGCCCAATCAACTAATTAACTAATTACTATGATTTCTTCCTCAAATCAATCACTTTCTTTTCTTCCAATTTTTCAGCCGCCCCGGCTTCCTTGATCGTTTTTTTCTCGGCTTTTTTTCTGGCTGTTTCCGCGGCTTTCAACTGCTTTTCCAGACCCTTCACCGAACGGCGGATATAATAGCGCACGAAAATGAAAATCAAAACAAGGAAGAGCAATAAGCCGCCGCCGATGAGCGAGAGCCAGCGCCAATTAAATCCCCAGAAAAAGAAAGTGGCGAATTCGGTTTGTTTGGCCTGCTCGCCATAGGAAAGCGATAATTCCGCCCGATAGCGATTGATCAAAAAGAAATTATCGCCCGACCATTTCAAATTATCCCAGGTCCGTTCGCCTTTGGGCAAGACATTGCCGAAATCGCTGGCGATATTCACCGGGATTTCCCCCTGCTGTTTGCCGAACATGTCGAAAATCCTGATATCGCCGGTCGGCGCGAGATGGACATTGCCCAAATTGTCAAAACGCACGCGGAAATTTCCCTCGCCGCCCCGATAGATCCGGTTGCTAAAAGTGAATTCCCTGATCATCCCTTTCTCCTCGATCGCTCCGGCCACTCTGGCCAAAATCAGCGAAGAGATATAAGAGGTGACTTTTATTTCCGTGCCTTTGGCCGTTTCCGCCGGCGGATTGGTGCCGATCAAAATCGCCGCGTAATGCCCGCCGGGCTGGGCGTTGAGCGGCACGTCGATCGAAAAAGAAAAAGTGGCGGTTTGGAACGGCGGCAAGTCCTGTTTCTCCTGGCTTAAAGTGATCCACTGGCTTAAATAAACGCTTTTATTTTCCGGCGTCTCCGGCAAATTGCCGTTATTTAAAAATTTTATTTCGCCGTTGCCGTTATCCGCGAAATCAACTATTTTGGCGTAAACGGTCACCGGATAACTATTATTGTTAACCGCGTTAACGGCCGTGGCCAAACTTTCACCCGGCTCCATATTAATCTTCATCAGCGGCGGCGTGATCGTCAAAGCCAAAGCAGAGTCATTGGCGGCCCAAACCAAACCCGGGGTGAAAATTAAAAAAAATGAAAATATTATAAAAAAAATTTTTTCAATCATGGCTTTCATGGGCTTAGGGAAATTTAACCCCTCGTTTATTTTTTTAAGTTAATCACGTATTTATGGTGGTGGCGAGGAACGGAGCCGGGTTCGGCTTCAAGCTCATCGCCGTTTTTTTCCATAGGTGAGACTGATCTTTTCTCCTGCCTTTTTTTGTGGATGAACCAGGCCGCGCCGTAAAGCAATCCCAAAATAATCGCCAATAAAGCGATAAACAAAGCCAGGGGCAAATAGGAAAAGTAAACGATATCGGTCAGATTTTTCCCGTTATTCTGGCCGTAATCAAGATTAAGCATGGCCTTGAACTTTCCCGGCCCAAGAGCAAGCTTGCCCGCGGCGGAAAAATCTTTTACTTCGTCGGGAGCAATGGTGCCGCCGGCGATCGACAGTGAACCGACTTCCTGGCCGCCTTTATTGTAAATGATTATTTCGCCAGTTGGCGCCACCGGCTGATTGCCGATATTTTTTATCTTTAAAACAAAGCTGATATTGTTTTTCGTAAAAAGAGCGCTCGCCGGCTGGAAGCGGTTAATTTCCGCTTGCTCTACCTGATGCTCGACCAGATCCAGATTGATCTGCACTTTCGCGGCGTTCATTTTTTGATCGCTCGCTTGCGCCTCGGGCAGATTGCCGCCGGCGGGAAAAGAAATGATCGCGTGATATTTTCCGGGCCGGGCGTTAGGGCTGGCGGTGATGCGCAAAGTTTGCGTCGCGGTTTCGCCCGGCGGAATTTCGATCACCGCGCGGTAAAAATCGATCCAGCGAACCAGTGAGGCATCAGCCGGAAGATCAGACGGATCGCCATAAGGAATTATGCCCGCGGCAGGCGAAAGATCGTTGACTTGCGCGTAAACATCGGCCCGAGCGGCGGAATTATTTTTAATCGCGATAGTTTCCTCCAGGCAGATTCTCCCCTTTTCGCAAGCGGCCACGTCGATCACCGCCGGCGTAACGCTTAAATCAAAAATGGTATCGGCGGAAACGATCGCGGGCGAAAAAAACACCGGCAACAGCAGACTAAAAAATATTAATTTTTGCAATAGGCGCATTTTATTCAAATTGAGGGGAAAACCCTTGATGGTCCCGCCGCGGCGGGATCAAGACTCCCTTTTCCAAGGTGCTCGGGTCGCTCCGTTATCCGGCCGACTCTCGCGGTTATTTTATGCCCCGCAGTTTGCTCGCGGGGAATTATAGATTAAAAACTATCCGCCGCTAAACAGTTAAAATAAAATAAAGTAAAGGATGGCGATCACCGCCGCCGCGATTCCCGATAAAATCAAGAAGGTCAGCGCAATTTCATTTTTCTCGCGCGGCGATTTTTTCTTGGTTAAAATTTGTCCGCCCCGCAAGCCCATCTTCTTCAAGGCCGCGTTGATCGCCATTTTCCGATAAACTCGCAGAAAAATCAGAAAAAGAGTGATCAAAACCAAGAGGCTCGCGCCGACCGAAACGAGTATTTTGACGGGGAAGATCCAAAAATACCAAAACATCGTCAGAGTTTTTCGCCCTTCGCCTCCCAATTCGGCGGGCGTGCCGTAACTTAAAACCAGTACTGCCTGATAACGGCCGAAACCGAAACTGTCTTTCCAGTTAGCGGCGAACAAACGGGCGCTTTTCGGCAAAATATTTCCCCCCTTGTCGTTAACCGGCAAAACCGCCACCTTGCGGCCCAGCATATTGCTGATTTCGATCACACCCATGGGCTTGATATGCACGTTGCCCAAATTTTGAATTTTGGCGGAAAAATTCACGGAAAAAGGCGTGGCGTAAAAAATTTTATCAGTCTTGAATTCGCGGATATCGGCGCGTTCATCGGCAACGCCCTCTATCTGCAATAAAAGCAAAGCTGCCGCCTGTTCGGCCACGCCGATCGCGGCGCCCTTTTCCGCCTCGCCCGGTTTGAGTTTCGGCGCTTGGGTGCCAAAAACGATCGCTCCGTAATACCCGCCCGGCCCGACATTGGAAGGAACATTGACCGTAAAAGGGATCGCCCGGCCTTGCCCGGGTGAAAGAACAATGCCGTCGGTCGAAATATTTATCCAGGAAGAAATATAATTGCCTGCCTCGGTTCCGGGCACGATCAATTCCGCTTTGCCGCTTTCATCTTCGGCCGCGGCTTTAAAATCTTTCAAGAAAGCGTAAAAAGTTATCTCTTTATCCGATTGATTGGTTAAAGTGATCGCGCTAGTAAGCACATCGCCGGGTTTGACCATTTCTTCCAGAATCGATGGCGTGACCTTAATGGTGATTTGATTGGCATCCGCCGCCTTGGCCGCGCCAAATGGCATTAAAAAACAAATTGCCATTAATCCCCAAATCGCCAATTTTTTTTCCCTTAGCATAAATAATAACACCGGCTGATCTTCCGTGGGTGCTGTCGTCGAATATCGATTCAACGACAGGATCCTCTTTTCCCAGCCGTCTTTTCTTATTGAGATGGTTTTACAACCATCTCATTGAATTATCAATAATATTATAGCAATCCTTGGACATTTTCTCAACTGCCGAATTGTTACTAAACTGTGCAAAAATATAACGCGAATACCACGAATTATACTCGAATACCACAAACCATTTATAATTCCCCTCTTGCTTGCCCCGCAAAGCGAAGCGATGCGTGGGGGGGTGGCCGCGCCGCCTTGTCCGCCTCGGGCGTAGCGAGACGGGGTGGAAGTCCCCTCTTGGGAGGGGTGGCCGGCCCCTGGCCGGACGGGGTGGGTTTATTCTTCTTCCTTATTATTGTTATTTTTATTTATCCACCCTCCAATAATTTTCAAAATATTTTTAAATAATGTCAGGAATATACCCTCCCCGCCTCGCCGGGCTCGGCACCCCTCCCGAGGAGGGGACAAACAAAAAAACCGCCGGTGTTCAACCAGCGATTTTATTTTTTGATAAAATATTTTAGTAGGTCGGCGTGCAGATGTAAGTCAGCGTACTGGCGTAATCGCCGGCTTCCTGCAGGGCGCTGATCTCGATGGAATAAGCCACCGTTGACGAGCCGATGCCGGTAGTTAAACCATCAGAAGGGCCGTTATGATACATGACTTCAACCGGAGTCGTGTGCCAAAAACCTTTGTAAAGCGAGCCGGCGAAAGGATTGCCGTCGCTTAAAACCGTATCGCCGCTGGTCAGGCCAAGATGGCCGTAAGTGTGGGCATTGCCCAAAACACCGGTCGGCGGCGCCCAGGCCAAGGGCGTGGTGGAGGCGGCCGCGCCGTCTCTGAATGAATCGATATCGGCGCCATTGCTGGCTAGCAAATTATGATCCTGCTCGACCGTGACCGTATAGCCATAATTGGCGTTAGTGGTGACATTCAATTTCTGGCACATGGTCTTTTCGACTCCCGGAGTAAGAACTCCGAAAGCTAAAGTATTAAAAGTCGAGGAGGCGGTGCAGGGAACGCCGTTAACCGAAGTGGAAGTGGTCGAGGCTATGCCGGTAATCGTAAAAGTCAAGGAAGCTTCGACAGTCGCGGTTACGGCCACGCTGTTGACGATCGCCACGCGGAAAGTGGAATGCTCGATCAGCGCTCCGCCGCTGGCCTTAGTATTAATGGTGATCAACTGGCTGCCGACCGTGGCCGGATTGGTAGTCCCGCTCAAAGTGATCGTGTAAAGGCCGACGGCCAGACCTCCCGTATAAGCGCAAGTTACGGTGTTGCCGGTTCCACCCTCGTCTCCCGCGTTGGGACAGATTAAATTACCCGACGAAATATCAGTGAAAGCCGCGGGAAAAATTATTTCAATATAGCCGTTAGCGCCGATCGCCTGGGTGGTCGAAGCGACGATCGTGTGCGTGACGTTGGCCTCCAATACATCGGAACTGGAAATCGTATCTTTGACACTCTCCATTGATATCGCGTTAGTGACCCGGGGAACCGAACCATACATCAACAGCATGCTGAGCATGAGCAATCCGATGATAAATTTTCGTCTTGAAATTTTCATATTTTTTTTCTTGCCTTACCAGCCGACCGTCGGGAAATAATTATTTATAAATACTTTAAAAATAGCCTCCTATTCCGCTTAAGCGATAGCTTGCTTAGGACGCGTTCAGAATAATTTTATCTCCTCGTTTTATTATACCATAATTCAGTTTAAATTATAACCCCCTGTCTATCTTTATTAGCCTATTGACCTTTTAATATCTTTTCCCTTTAATTTTGGCTAAAAAAAGAATGAATAAGCTCAAAATTAGAAATTTGAAATTCGAAATTTGCTTGAGCCTGTGGATAAACTTAGTAAGTCGGCACCAAGATATACACAATATTCGTCGAGTAATCCCCGGCCGGCTGCAGGCTGCCGATGCCGGCGCGGAAAATTAAATCGAAGGTTTCATCGGTCACCGGAATCGAACTGTAAGAAATTTCCTGGTTGCTTGAATCAAATTGCGCGTAAGTGTTATCGGCGGCAAAGCGCGAAGGCGCCGCTCCGGAAAGAGTATCGTCGCCGGAATGATAACCGAAATCGCTCGGGTTGAAGACAACAGGCCAAGCCGCGGGCGAAGCGTTAGTCCAAGGAACCGGATTTATTATCGCTCCGTTCGAACTGATGAAATCGTTGGTTTGGAAGGCATACAAACTGTAACCCCATTCCGCGTTAGTGGAGACGGTAAACCGCTGCGCGCCGATCACCTGATTGTCGGGAGCAAGCACGCCGAACGGAACGCTCGCCTCGCTGGTCGTCGCGGTGGTGACGATTCCTTCCGTGGCCGTGCCGGCCGGCAGTCCGGCCACGGTCAAGGTCAGGCTGCCGGCGGCGGCGATCAGACTCGGGTAAACAGCATAAGGTTTGGTGGGAATCGGCTGATCAATATTATTATCGTAACCGCGGAAATAATAAACGGTTCCGGAAGCCGCGCCATTGTTCCTGATGGTAAATTCCCATTCGCCCCAGCTGTTGGCCGGCTGCACGGCCGAGGAAGTGGAAATACCGGATTCGTTATGAGTCATCTTTGCCGTGGTCGTGCTTAGTAATAAATTTTGGATCGGATCATTATCCAGATCAATGCCATCGGCATAAGTCCAATCGGTAGTTGAGCTGATCTCCCCTACCCAATTTACGTCAGTTAAAAAATCAGAATAAGTGGAATACTGCAAACGGATCTTGGTATCAAGCGCGTCAAGACCCTGGATTTCCTGGAAAGCCATTCTTAATTTCATTATTTGTCCGTCCGTGATATTGTTTGGCGTCGCGTTTTCATCAGCCAGCGGAATTTGCGGCGTTTCATTATATTGATCCTGATACCAGCGCCAGGGACCGCCCGAGCGCTTAGTGCTCCAGAGATAAACGGAAATTTCTTCCGAGGAACTGGATTTATTGCCGTATTGATCATAAGCCCAGATGCGGAAGACGTATTGCTGGTTGGCCGTCAAGCCGGTGACGGTCGTGGTGGCCGCGCTGTTATAATCGGCGTAACCCAAATTAGGATCGGACGTCGATCCCCAAAGCGAATCGCTCTCGGTTACGCCCGAACTGCCTACCTTATAATATATCCGGTACTCTTTAAAGTGGGTGTCCGAGGATGCCGAGCCGAACACCAGAGTGACCGAACCGGTGGTTTTGCTGGTGGTGGCCAAGTTCCCCGGATTGGTCGGCTTGACCTGATCGATGATGACCGTGGTGGTGGCCGAGACGGTTTGATTGTCATAACCGTCGTAGGCCGTGCCGCGCAAACAAAAAATTTGATCAATGCCGGAGACATCATTCAAGGTCGGCCAATCAAAAGCCACGGTATTGGTGCCGTAAGCCGTGATGATCATATTGCCGGTAGTGGAGCCGATCTGATAGGTTTCGCTATTGTCGATATCGGGAAGCCCGTAAGTCGCGCTCACCGAGGCCGGATCAGTATCCAGAGTAGGATCAAGCGACGAGCCGAAATCGCAGGAAGAATTGGCCCCGAATTCCAGCTTGAGCTGGGTGGGATAACCGGCCGGATGCGAAACGTTTAAAGTCATTCTGACCACTGCTGAACCGTCTCTTTTTTGCTGCGCGGACAAGAAAGAGCTGTCAGGCGGCGGCGATAAGGTCAATTCCGGATAGCGTGTGTAAGCGTCCAATACCTGACCGTTCTTCAAGACGCGGAAACAATAAGTCTGGCCGGCCGCGGCATTGGTGGTCGCCTGGAAAGCATATTCCAATTCAGTATATTCGTTAGCGCCCAAAGTGGTCGAGGCGCTTTGATTGCTCAAGGCCTTGATCAAACTGCCAGGCACGAAATTGTAGCCCTCGGCATTATTAAAGCGCTGGACGGTCGGTTCGCCGTTGAAGAAATAGCTGGAATCGATCATGGCAAAATCATCGGCGGCCGTGGTGGTCGGCACATCATTCCAGGAAACCACCGCCGCGCAACTGGCCGCCTTATCCGCGTATTGCACTTTGTATTGATCTGTTGTTGACCAATCGCCGATATTGGCCACGCTGATCCTGACTCTGACTGGTTTTTCCTTGCCCAGATAAAGAATGTTGGTCGGATCAACCGTGTCCTCGGCCTCGCGCCAAGTCGCGCCTGTGCTGCTATACGTGGTGGTGGACACCTGGTTAACAGCCGACGATTTATTGCCGTAGTAATCATAGGCCCAGATATTAAAGGAATATTGGGCTACCGCGGTCAAATTAGAGACCGCGGTGGTGGCTTTGCCGTTATAATCGGCAAACCCCAAGTTATAATCCAGCGCTTTGGTCAAAGACAGATCGGCTTCGGTGACCGTGGCCGTGCCGACTTGGTAGAAAACTTTATATTCCCGGAAATGCGAATCAGCCGCGGCCGAACCGAATTTCAAGAAAACATAATCGCCATTAACGCGGGAGACAGAGAGATCGCCAGGGGTGGAGGGCGCGGCATTATCGATCACTAAACTGGTGGTGGCCGATGCAAGTTGATCATTTTTTCCATCGTTGATCGTCAAGCGCAAACAATAAATTCCGTCGCCGGTTGGCAAATCCAAGCCAGCGAGCCAATCGAAGTTAACCGTGTTCGGCCCGCTGGTAGTGATAATCCGGGAAGCGTCGCCGATTTGATAAGCGTTATTATTATTAAGATCCGGGTGGCCGAAGCTGGCGCTGATCGTGGAACTGGCGTTGTTCAAAGTCGGGTCAAGCGGCGAGCCATGGCAATCGGCATCGGCAAAATATTCCAGCTTGGCCGCGACCGAATCGCCGTCCGGGTCGCTGGTAGTGAAGGAAATGTCGACCACGCCGCTGCCGTTGGTTTCCTCGGCGGCCGAATTGAAGGTCCCGGTCGGCAAATGATCAGTGGAATAAGTTGTTTCCGTGGAACTGGCTTTATGCCCGTAATCATCATAAGCGAAAATCTTAAAACTGTACTGTTTGCCGCCGGTCAGCCCGGTCGCGGTGGTCGTGGCCGCGCCATTATAATTAATGTAGGCGAGATTGGCATCGGACAATTCCGTGTCGCTTTCGGTAACGCCGGTCCCCTGCTTATAGAAAATGCGGTAGCTTTGGAAATTGGTTTCCCGGGTTGCCGCGCCAAAAACAAGTTCCAGATAAGTCGAACCTCTTTTGCCCAAAGTCAAAGCGCCGGGAGCGGTCGGTTTGATATTATCGATGACTAGCGAAGTCGTGGCCGGCGCTGCCTGATCTTCAATTCCGTCGTTAGCGGTTAAGCGCAAACAATAAACCGCGTTGCCGGCCGGCAGATCGATCGTGGAAAGCCAATCAAAATTAACCGTATTGGCGCCGGAGCTGGTAATGATCCAGCCGCTCGAATTGCCGATCTGGTAAGCGTTGGTGTTGCTGATCTTAGCATCGCCATAAGTGGAAGTGGCGGTATAATCGGTTTCGTCCAAAGTTGTCGCGTATGGCGCGCCCACGCAGCGGGAATTGGCGAAGAACTCCAGCTTGGCTTTTAAATTATCCTGGTTGGCATCGTTGGCGATAATGGCGATGTCCACCCGGCCCGAGCCGTCGGTCTGCTCTGAAGCCGAGGCAAAACTCGCGGTCGGAAGAGCGTTGGTGGTCGCGGTCAATTCGGACGTGGAGCTGGCTCGCCTACCTGTTGAATCATAAGCGTAAATATTAAAGACGTATTGAGTATTGGCCGCCAAATTAGCAATAGTGGTCGAACCCGCGCCGTTATAATTAATGTAGGCGAGATTGGCATCCGAGCTTGAACCCCAGAGCGAATCGGTTTCCTTTACGCCGCTCGACCCGGCTTGGTAGAATATTTTATATTGAGTAAAGAAGGCTGAAGCGCTTTCTGCTCCGAAATTCAAGGTCAAGCTATGCGAAGTCTTGGAATCCAAGGTTAACGCGCCAGGAAGAGTCGGCCCATTGCCCGAGACCGTGAAGTTCGGCACGGTATCATTGAACTTGGTCCAATTGGAACAGGCATTTTCTTCGTCGCAAACCAGCGCTTGCCATTTATAACCGACTGCCGAATCCGGCAGACCGGGGACAGTAACTTGATCGCCCATGCCGGTTCTTGTCTCTTCGGCACCGGCATTGGTAAATGATTCCGGATCATTTTGATTGCGATAAGTCGTGCTTATCCAAGCGGCGCCGGCCTTAGTGTCCGCCACGGTGATTTCATCAAGCCGGCCGTCAAAACCTAAGCCAATTCGCAGCGGCTGATCATTGGTTTCGGGCGCGGTGGAAAAAGTGGTGCTGGCCTGTGATTGGCCGTTCAGCTTAAGTTCCAAATGAGAACTATCCCCGAGCAAAGTGAAATATTGCCAGCTATCAGTGGCGATCAGCGCGTCCACCGTGGTCGTGCCGTAACCAGCCGAGAGATAACTCCCCTTTTGCGAAACTTGATAATTTTGCTTATCCGCGATGATCCGGGGATTGGCCAAAGCGGATAGTCCGCTCGCGTTCGAAGAAATTCGCCACTCGCCTACCCAATCGCCGCTGCCGTTCACCACTCTGACAATGATGGTATTCCAGCCTTGTTTCAAATCGACCGCGTTAACCAGAGCATCAGCCGTGAAGCCGTGGACCTGGCAATCGGCCGAAATCAAACGGCCGTTCACCCACAATTCACTGCCGTCATCAGAACCGCGGGAAATATTGACCGTGCGGCCATCCGGCGAATAAATGTAAGCTCCGACATAAGCTTCGGAGTTCACCGCCGTGTTTCCCCAAACTTTGTTCAAATCGATCGAATAGGGCGCGGCCTGATAATAAACCGAGGACAAACTGGTATCATAAACTTTCCAGGATGAGCCGTTAGCCCAAGTGTCGCTGCCATAAGTCGCGCCGGAATAAGGATCAATCATGGCCGGATCAAAAGCGCCCGCGGGAGCGCAATCCGCTCCGCCGTCAGCAGGCCATTTCAAGCCGACAAATTGATAACGGGCCTCGCCGCTACCTGACAAACTGTCGACTGTCGCCGTATCCGGGTTGATCCAGCCGGAAACGGTCAAACCGCCGGTAATATCCAAACTGGCCGAATTCGCCGCCTGCAAAAATTTGTTGGCGCTGTTAAAATCATCAGCTCCGTCAATAATGCCGGCGCGGCCTTTTTCGCTGCCGTCAAAATTATGGGTCGCGGCATTATTGGCGTTAACGGTCGAGTCTAATCTCGCCCCGGTGCCAGATTCGGCTAAATGCCAGACAGCCTGATAATCGCTGTTCCAAGTATTAGCCGAAGAAAGATCGGCGGTTTGGCCGGAGTTGCCGTAATACAGATAAATATCAGTGTCAACGCTCGCCGAAAGACCGGACTTGACCCAGAATTCGTATTCACCCGTCGTGGAATTGAATTTCTCTTGGGCAAAATTCAATAGGGTCCGGCCGTCAGCGGCGGTAAAAATGATATCATGTCCGTCGGCGCGGGCCTTGGCCGCCAGATCAGCATCGGTAGCCGTGGCGATCAAGATCGGGAAGTCAGTGAGATCAGCGGCCACTTGCGCGTGATTAACAGTGATCTTCCGGCGATACAACCAGCCGGCGTTATACCAATCGGACGGGCCCGAGGAAGTGGCGGCCGCCCAGATTTTGGCGGCGCAAGAATTAAAGGCGGTATTGCTCGCACAAGTTGTTCCTGGCGCGGAAGTCGCAGTAGTAAACCCAGTCCCATTATCCAACAATTGGAAATAGAAAGTGGTGCTGGTGGAATCCGTATCCACCACATTGGCCCGCAGCTTTACCGTAGCCTGATCAATGACCGCGCCGTTGAGAATGGGCGTGCCGTCGCTCTTGGTCTGTTTAAGGTCATTGGGGTTATCCGGCTTTTGGTTGATTTTGAAACTGACCGGAGTGGCGCTGGCTTTATTGCCGTAATCATCGTCAGCCCAGATATTGGCCGCATACCAATTGCCCGCGGTCAAGCCGCTAATGGTGGTCGTGGCCGCGCCGTTATAATTCTGATAATTCAAATTGCTGTCGGTCTTTTCATTGTCCGTTTCCGCCACCGGCGGGCTGCCGGTTTTGTAGAAAATCCGGTAGCGGTAAAAATTAGCTTCCGCGGCCGCGGCGCCATAATTCAAGATCGCGCTGCTGCCGACTTTTTTGTTGATTGTCAGATTGCCCAGCCCGGTCGGGGCTTTATTATCAATATACAAGGCGGTGGTGGTCGCCGTCGAATCATATGATCCGTTATTAACGGTCAGGCGCAGACAATAAGTCCCTTCGGCCGCCGGCACATCCGCCTGGGAAAGCCAGACGAAGTTGACGGTGTTGGCGCCGTCAGAGGTGCTGATGTAACCGGTGCTGGTGCCGACCTGATAGGAATTTTTATTCTGGATGACCGGAGTGCCGGTCGAGGCGGAGATCGATGACGGGTCTTCGTCCAAAGTCGGCTTAAGCGGCGAGCCGGTGCAGCCGGAATTGGCAAAATATTCCAGCTTGGCGCGAGTATCATAGTCATTAGGATCATCGGCGGTAATGGAAATATTAATGCGCCCCGAACCATCAACCTGCTCCGCGGCGGAATTGATCACGCCGGTCGGACCGACCGGGGTCTTGGTGGTGAATTCAGGGCTGCTGGAAGCTTTATTGCCGTAAAGATCATAAGCCCAGATATTGAAAACATAATCAGTATTGGTATTCAAGCCGGCGATTGTCGTGGTGGCATGGCCGGAATAATCAAGGACGCTTAGGACCGCGTCCGAGGAAGAGCCGAACAGGGTATTATGTTCATTAACGCCGCTGGTTCCCGCTTTATAATAAATTTTATATTGGCGGAAATTGGTTTCGGTGGCGGCCGTGCCGAACAAAACAGTCACGCTGTTGATGGTTTTTTTGCTCAAAGTCAAAGCGCCCAAAGCAGCCGGCGGGGCATTATCAATGATCAAAGTGGTCGTGGCCGACTTGGTGCCGCCGCGATTGTCGTTCGCCGTGACCCGGAGACAATAGATACCATCACCGGCGGGCAGATCAGTTTTACTCGGCCATTCAAAATTGAGCGTATTATTACCGAAGGAAGTCAGGATCCAGCCGGTCGAGGTGCCGATCTGGTAATCATTTTTATTTTGGATGGTCGGGTGGCCGAAGAAAGCGGATGAATGCGTATATCTCTCATCAAGCGCTGCCTTAAGCGGGCTGGAAAAATCGCAGCTGGAACCGGCCGCGTATTCCACTCTCGCCATTGTTTGATTGTCGCCGTCCGGATCGCCGACCAGCAAGGAAATATCCACCACCCCCGTGCCATTTGTTCTTTCCGCCGCTGAATTAAAAATAATGGTCGGCAAGCGGTCGGTGCGCTCCCAGATCATCGTCGAGCTGGTTTTACCGCCGTAATTATCATAGGCCCAAATCGAGAAACTATAAGCCGTGCCGCTATTTAAGCCGGTGACAGTGGTGGAAGATTTACCGTTGAAATCGATCGCGCCCAAATTAGCATCCGAGCTGGAACCCCAGAGCGAGTCGGTTTCGCGAACCGGCGTGGTTGAACCGACGCGATAATAAATTTTATACTGCGAAAAACCAGCGCCCGTGACCGGAGCGGGGTAGCCAAGTTTCATCGAAGCGGAACTTGAAGCGATCACGGTCAGCGGACCGGGCGTGGAAAGATTGGAGCTGGCCAGAATGAAATTGGGAATGGTTTCATTGAATTTCTTCCAGGCTCTCGAGCAGCCGTCGGCATCGCAAGCCAAGGCCTGCCATTTGTAACTTCCAAAAGGAATATTCTTTAAATCGACTTTTACGGCATTGGCCGCCAGCCAAACTTTGCTGGAACAGCCGGCGTAGGCGGTGCCGGAAGAGCAGGCATTGCTCGGCGTGGAAGTGGAAGTTTTAAACGATTCCGAGCTGGTGGCCAGCTGGTAATAAATAGTCACTGAATCGCCGTCCGCGTCGGTCGTGGTCGCGTAAAGATTAACTTCATCAATATCCAACCAGGAATTATTAGGAATAACAGTAATGCCATCGGACCGATATTGCTCCAGGTTATCGGGAATCGCCGGGAAATTCTTGGTCGCCGTGGAGAATTCAGTGGAACTGGCTTTGTTGCCGGCCGAATCATAAGCGTAAATATTGAAAACATATTGCGTGCCGGCGTTGAGGCCGGAGATAGCAGTAGTGGCATGGGAAAGATAAGTTTGTGAACCTAACGCCGCGTCAGAAGAAGAACTGAAGAGTATATCGCTCTCGGTAACGCCGGAGGAACCGACTTTGTAGAAAATCTTGTATTGGGAGAAATTGGTTTCATCGGTGGCCGAGCCAAAAAAGAGATCAATGGAAGTATCGGTTTTTTTGCTTAATGACAAATCGCCGGGGGCGGTCGGGTCGGTCTCATCATTCGTAAAGTTAGGCGTGCCGGCGTCAAAGGCCTTCCAGTTTCGCGCGCAGCCGTCAATATCGCAAGCTAACGCCTGCCATTTATAGCTGCCCTCGGGGATAGCTTTAATGTCGGCCGGGGAATTGTTGCGCCAAACCTTCGACGGGCAGGAAGCATAAGCGGTGCCGGACGAGCAAGCATCGGCCGGAGTCGTAGTGGCGGTAAGATACGAACCGCTCGTCGAGGCTAATTGATAATAGAGAGTGACGGGGTCGGCATCGGCATCGGTGGTGGTGGCAAAAAGATTGACTTCGTTTTGATTGATGAAGGCGCCATTGGGTATGACCGTAATTCCGTCGGCGCGATATTGGATAAGACCGGAAGCTTGCGCCGGGAAATTCTTGGTGGTGGTGGTGAATTCGGAAGTGCTACTGGCGATGTTGCCGTAAGAATCATAGGCGAAAAGATTGAACACGTAGGCCGTGCCGGAATCAAGACCGCTGATGGTGGTGGTGGCGTGGCTCAAATATGTCTGCGAAGCGAGAGCCGGATCGCTCGAAGAGCCGAAGAGCGTATCGGTTTGCTTCACGCCCGCGGTACCGGCTTTGTAGTAGATCTTGTATTGGGAGAAATTGGTTTCAACTGCTTGGGCATTGAAATTGACCGTGATCGAATTATCGTTTTTCTTAGATAAGGTGAGCGGACCGAAATCAGCCGGCGCTTGGTTATCGATAATGAGCGAGGTGGTGGCGAAAGCGGTGGCGCCGCGGTTGTCATTGACCGAAAGCTGGAGGCAATATATTCCCTCCCCGGCGGGCAGATCATTTTTAGAGAGCCAAACCGTGTTGACCGTATTCGCGCCCGAGGATGTCAAAATCCAGCCGGTTGAGGTACCGATCTGATAAGTATTTTTGTTCTGGACTTTGGGATCGCCGTAGGTCGCGGTGGTATTGGCATCGGTTTCATCGAGCGTGGTTGGCGCTCCGGAACTATGGCAATATTGATCGGTGAAATATCGCACTTGCGCCATCACCTGATCGTCCTGGTCCGGATCAGAAACAACGAAAGACAGATCAGCCTTGCCGGTAGCATCGATCCGTTCGGCCGCGGAATTAATAATGATGGCGGGATTGCGGTCGGTGCGGTCCCAGATCAACGTGGAGCTGGATCGATTGCCGGCTTGATCATAGGCCCAGAGCGAAAAACTGTAAGTAGCGGCCGGAGTAAGACCGGTAATGGTAGTCGAGGACTTGCCGTTGAAATTGAGAGAACTCAAATTAGGATCAGAGCTCGAGCCCCAGAGCGAGTCGGTTTCGCGGATGGGCGTGGTCGAGCCGAGGCGGTAGTAGATTTTATATTGCTGAAAATTAGTTTCCGTAACCGCGGCAGGTATTCCGAGCTTGATCGAAGTAGTGGAGGAAGCAAGGCGGGTTAAAGGATCGGGAGCGGAGGGCGGCGCAGTATCAACGATGAAATTGGGAACCGAGACTTCGAATTTTTTCCAGGCTGTTGAGCAGCCGTCCATGTCGCAGGCCAAAACTTGCCACTGGTAATCATTATCGGGAATGGTTTTGATATTGACTTTTTTGGTGGCGGCCGGAGTATACCAGACTCGGGACGGGCAGGAAGCATAAGCCGTGCCGGACGAACAAGCATCGGCCGGAGTCGTGGTGGCGGTAAGATACGAACCGCTCGTCGAGGCTAATTGATAGTAGAGAGTGATGGGGTCGGCATCGGCATCGGTGGTGGTGGCGAAAAGATTGACTTCGTTTTGATTGATAAAGGCGCCATTGGGTATAACTGTCACTCCGTCGGCGCGATATTGGATAAGACCGGAAGCCTGCGCCGGGAAATTTTTGGTGGTAGTGGTGAATTCGGAAGTGCTCGAAGCGATGTTGCCGTAAGAATCATAGGCGAAAAGATTGAACACGTAGGCTGTGCCGGAATCAAGACCGCTGATGGTGGTGGTGGCGTGGCTCAAATATGTCTGCGAAGCGAGAGCCGGATCGCTCGAAGAGCCGAAGAGCGTATCGGTTTGCTTCACGCCCGCAGTACCGGCTTTGTAGTAGATCTTGTATTGGGAGAAATGGGTTTCCGTGGTTTCCGAGCCAAAGACAAGCGTGACCGAACTGTCATTCTTTTTGTTCAAAGTTAAATTACCCGGGCTCGTCGGGGCAACGTTATCAATGACGATCGAAGTGGTGGCAAAAGCAGTGGCGCCGCGGTTATCGTTGATCGTCAGCTTGAGGCAATAGGTGCCATCGCCCGCGGGCAGATCAGACAATGATTGCCAAATTGTGTTAACCGTATTAACGCCGGAAGAAGTCAGGATCCAGCCGGTTGAGGTACCGATCTGATAAGTATTTTTGTTCTGGACTTTGGGATCGCCGTAAGTGGCAGTGGTGTTGGCATCGGTTTCGTCGATCTCGGCCTGGTTTCCTGCCGCCCGACAATATTGATCGGAAAAATATTGCACTCTGGCCATCACCTGGTTGTCCTGATCCGGATCATTAACCGCGAAAGCCAGATCAACCATGCCGGTGCCGTCAAATCGTTCAACAACTGAATTTATCGCCAGAGTCGGATCGCGATCAGTGCGATCCCACATCAAACTGGAACTGGATTTACGGCCAGCCTGGTCATAGGCCCAGAGCGAAAAACTGTAAACCGTGGCCGGAGTCAAGCCGGTAATAGTCGTCGAGGATTTGCCGTTGAAATTAATGTCGCTCAAATTAGGGTCCGAACTTGAACCCCAAAGCGAATCGGTTTCGCGGATCGGTGTAGTGGAACCAAGGCGATAAAATATCTTGTATTGACTGAAGCTGGAAGCGGTTATTGGCGCGGGGAAACCGAGCTTGATGGAAACAGTGGTGGAAGCGATCCTGGTCAAAGGATCGGGAGTCGAAGGCGGAATCATGCCGATCCTGAAGTTGGGGATCGAGTTATTGAAAGTTTTCCAATTTCTTGAACAACCGTCAATATCGCAGGCTAACGCTTGCCATTTGAAATCGCCATCGGGAAACGCGGTAATATCGGCTTTTTTGGTGGCGGCGGCAGTGTACCAAACGCGGGAAGGGCAGCTTGCCCAGGCCGTACCGGATGAGCAGGCATTGACCGGAGTGGTGGTGGCCGTAAGATAGGCGCCGCTGGTAGTGGCTATTTGATAGTAAAGAGTGATGGGGTCGGCATCGGCGTCGGTGGTAGTGGCAAAAAGATTGACCTCATCTTGATCAATGATCGCGCCATTAGCAATCACCGTAATACCATCAGCTTGGTATTGTTCAAGGCTGGGAGGAAGCTCCGGGAATGATTTGGTCGTCGTGGTAAATTCGGAAGTGCTGGAAGCCACGTTGCCGTAAGTATCATAAGCGAAAAGATTGAACACATAATCAGTCCCGGAATATAAGTTTTCAACGGTGGTAGTGGCATGGCCCGAGTAATCAAGATATCCCAAGGCCGAGTCATCGGTGGAATCAAAAAGCGAATCGGTTTGTTTAACGCCCGAACTGCCGGCTTTGTAATAAATCTTATATTCCTGGAAATGATTTTCCGAAGCCTCGGAACCGAAATTGACCGTGATCGAACTGTCGTTCTTGCGGGACAAAGTGAGCGGGCCGAAATCAGCCGGCGCTTTATTGTCGATAATGAAGGAAGTGGTAGCCAGAGCAGTACCATCGCGGTTATCGTCGATCATGAGCTTCAGACAATAGGTTCCGTCGCCGGCGGGCAAATCGGCTTTGGAGAGCCAAACCGTATTAATCGTGTTAATTCCCGGCGAGGTCAGAATCCAGCCGGTGGAAGTGCCGATCTGATAAGTATTTTTATTCTGCACTTTGGGATCGCCGTAAGTGGCGGTGGTGTTGGCGTCGGTTTCGTCGATCTCCGCCTGGTTGCCGGCCGAATGGCAATTTTGATCGGTATAATACTGCACTCTGGCCATCACCTGATCGTCATCGTCATAATCATTGACGGCAAAAGAAAGATCGACTCTGCCCGAACCGTCAACTCGTTCGGCCACGGAATTAATGGCGAGTGTGGGGCTTCGGTTAGTGCGATCCCAAACTAAAGTCGAACTGGATCGATTGCCAGCCTGATCGTAAGCCCAGAGCGAAAAGCTGTAAGTAGCGGCTGGAGTAAGGCCGGTGATGGTGGTGGAAGACTTGCCGTTGAAAGTTTGCGAAGAAAGATTAATATCCGAACTCGAACCCCAGAGCGAATCAGTTTCATGAATCTCCGTGGTCGAACCAACGCGGTAGTAAATCTTGTATTGGGCAAAAGTGGAAGCGGTTATTGGCGCGGGAAAACCAAGTTTGATCGAAACCGTGGTAGAAGCGATCTTAATCAAGGGGTCGGGCTTGGAAGGACCGACCGCGCCGATCCGGAAGTTGGGAACCGAGCCGGAGAAAGTTTTCCAATTTTTCGAACAGCCGTCCATGTCGCAGGCCAAAACTTGCCACTGGTAATCATTGTCGGGAATGGAGCTGAGGTCGACTTTTTTGGTGGCGGCCGGAGTATACCAGACCCTTGACGGGCAGGAAGCATAAGCGGTGCCGGACGAGCAAGCATCGGCCGGAGTCGTAGTGGCGGTAAGATACGAACCGGAAGTCGAGGCTAATTGATAGTAGAGAGTGATAGGGTCGGCATCGGCATCGGTGGTGGTGGCAAAAAGATTGACTTCGTTTTGATTGATGAAGGCGCCATTGGGTATGACCGTAATTCCGTCGGCGCGATATTGGATAAGACCGGAAGCTTGCGCCGGGAAATTTTTGGTGGCAGTGGTGAATTCGGAAGTGCTACTGGCGATGTTGCCGTAAGAATCATAGGCGAAAAGATTGAACACATAGGCCGTGCCGGAATCAAGACCGCTGATGGTGGTAGTGGCGTGGCTCAAATATGTCTGCGAGCCCAAGGCCGCATCCGAGGAGGAACCGAAGAGCGTATCGGTTTGCTTCACGCCCGCGGTACCGGCTTTGTAGTAGATCTTGTATTGGGAGAAATTGGTTTCAACTGCTTGGGCATTGAAATTGACCGTGATCGAATTATCGTTTTTCTTGGATAAAGTGAGCGGACCGAAATCAGCCGGCGCTTGGTTATCGATAATGAGCGAGGTGGTGGCGAAAGCGGTGGCGCCGCGGTTATCATTGACCGAAAGCTGGAGGCAATATATTCCCTCCCCGGCGGGCAGATCATTTTTGGAGAGCCAAACCGTGTTGACCGTATTCGCGCCCGAGGATGTCAAAATCCAGCCGGTTGAGGTACCGATCTGGTAAGTATTTTTGTTCTGCACTTTGGGGTCGCCGTAGGTCGCGGTGGTATTGGCATCGGTTTCATCGAGCGTGGTTGGCGCTCCGGAACTATGGCAATACTGATCGGTGAAATATCGCACTTGCGCCATCACCTGATCGTCCCGGTCAGGATCAGAAACAACGAAAGACAGATCAGCCTTGCCGGTAGCATCGATCCGTTCGGCCGCGGAATTAATGATGACGGCGGGATTGCGGTCGGTGCGGTCCCAGATCAACGTGGAGCTGGATCGATTGCCGGCTTGATCATAGGCCCAGAGCGAAAAACTGTAAGTAGCGGCCGGATTCAATCCGGTAATAGTGGTCGAGGACTTGCCGTTGAAATTGAGAGAACTCAAATTAGGATCAGAGCTCGAACCCCAGAGCGAGTCGGTTTCGCGGATGGGCGTGGTCGAGCCGAGGCGGTAAAATATCTTGTATTGAGCAAAGGCGGAAGCCGTCACCGGCGCCGGGAAACCGAGTTTGATGGCAACGGTGGTGGAAGCGATCCTGGTTAAAGGATTGGGAGTGGAAGGCGGAACCGCGCCGATCCTGAAGTTAGGCGTCGAAGCGTTGAATGCCTGCCAATTCCTGGCGCAGCCGTCGGCATCGCAGGCCAAAACTTGCCATTTATAATCATTGTCGGGAATTGTCTTGATATCGACTTGTTTAATGGCAGCCGGAGCATACCAGACTCGGCCCGGACAAGAGGCGTAAGCGGCGCCCGAGGAGCAGGCGTTTACCGGCGTGGTAGTGGCGGTAAGATATGAACCGGAAGTGGTGGCTAATTGATAATAAAGAGTGATGGGATCAGAATCAGCGTCAGTGGAAGTGGCGGTGAGTTTGACTTCGTCTTCAGTGGTGAATGTGCCATTGGCGATCTCGGTCAAGCCATCGGAACGATACTGGTTCCAACCGGAAGAATCGGCCGGAAAATGTTTGGTGCCGGTGGTAAATTCGGCAGTGCTTGAGGCTACGTGGCCATAGGAATCGTAAGCAAAAAGATTGAAGACGTAGGTTGTGCTGGCATAAAGGCCGGTGACGGTGGTGGTGGCATGGGAAAGATAAGTCTGTGAACCCAGGGCCGGATCGTTCGCTGAACTCCAAAGCAAATCAGTTTCTTTGACGCCGCTTGAGCCGACTCGGTAATATATTTTATACTCTTGGAAATTAGTTTCCGCGGTGGCCGAGCTAAAATTGACCGTGACCGACCCATCGTTCTTTTTGTTCAAAGTTAAATTGCCCGGGCTCGTCGGAGCAACGTTGTCGATGATGATCGAAGTGGTGGCAAAAGTAGTGGCGCCGCGGTTATCGTTGATCGTCAGCTTGAGGCAATAGGTGCCATCGCCCGTGGGCAGATCAGACAGCGATTGCCAAACCGCGTTAACCGTATTAACGCCGGAAGAAGTCAGGATCCAACCGGTCGAAGTACCAATCTGAAAAGTATTTTTATTCTGCACTTTGGGATCGCCAAAAGTGGCGGTGGTATTGGCATCGGTTTCGTCGAGCGTGGTTGGCGCTCCGGAACTATGGCAATATTGATCGGTAAAATATCGCACTTGTGCCATCACCTGATCGTCCCGGTCAGGATCAGAAACAACGAAAGACAGATCAACGTTCCCGGTGGCATCAATTCGTTCGGCCGCGGAATTTATAACGATAATGGGGTCGCGGTCAGTGCGGTCCCAGATCAAAGTCGAACTGGATTTATGGCCGGCCTCGTCATAGGCCCAGAGCGAAAAGCTGTAAACCGTGGCCGGAGTCAAGCCGGTAATAGTCGTCGAGGATTTGCCGTTGAAATTAATGTCACTCAAATTAGGATCCGAACTTGAACCCCAAAGCGAATCGGTTTCGTGGATCAGCGTAGTGGAACCAAGTCGATAAAAAATCTTGTATTGAATAAAGGCGAAAGCAGTCACCGGCGCGGGGAAACCGAGTTTGATCGAAATGGTTGAGGAAGCAAGGCGGATCAAGGGATTGGGAGGAGTATGCAGCCCAATATCGATTTTGAAATTGGGAACCTCCGAGTTAAACGCGGCCCAAGTCTTGGCGCAACCATCAACATCGCAGGCTAACACCTGCCATTTATACTGGTCATTGGGAATAGTTTTAATATCAACTTTTTTGATTGAAGCGGGAGTGTACCAAACTCGGGAAGGGCACGAGTCATAGGCCGTACCGGATGAGCAGGCATCGGCCGGAGTGGTGGTGGCCGTCAGAAACGTGCCGCTGGTTGTGGCTATCTGGTAGTAAAGGGTGATGGCATCGGAGTCAGCGTCAGTGGAAGTGGCGAAAAATTTCATTTCGTCGATCGTAACCCAATCGTCGTTATTGACCACGGTTGTGCCATTGGCCAGATATTGGGTCGCTCCGGTAGCTTTGGCCGGCAAACTCTTGGTCGTCGCCGTAAATTCGGGCGAACCGCTGGCCTTATTGCCGTATTGATCATAAGCCCAAATATTGAAAACATAATTAGTGCCAAGATTAAGGCCGGTGAAAGTGGTGGTGGCGTGCTGGCTGAAATCAACATCAGCGAGCGCCGCATCGCCCGGCGAAGTTGATGAGCCGAACAAGATATCGGTCTCTTTTACTCCGGAGGTCCCGGCTTTATAAAAAATCTTATACTGGTTGAAATTGGTTTCCGATGATGACGCGTTAAAATTAGCGGTGATGCTCAAATTGCCGCGCTTATTCAAAGTAAGCGGGCCGGGGTTGGTCGGCGCGGCATTATCAATGACCAAACTGGTGGTAGCCGACAATGTCCCGCCCCGGTTATCATTGGCCGTAATCCGCAAACAATATATTCCATTTCCCGAAGGCAGGTTAGCTTTAGAAAGCCAGACAAAATTTACCGTGTTGGGAGTCGAGGACGACAAGATCCAGCCGGTCGAAGTGCCGATCTGATAAGAATTCTTATTCTGCACTTTGGGATCGCCCCAATGGGCCGTAGTGGCCCCATCGGTTTCATCCAGGGTCGGTACGAGCGGCGAGGCAAAATCGCAGCTGGCTCCGGGTCGGGCGACATATTCGACTTTAGCGGTTAAGTTATCCAGATCCGGATCGTCGGCATTGAAACTGACGTCAACTTTTCCCGAAGCATCGATCCGTTCCGCCGCCGAATTAAATACCAAAACATCGGGCAAACGATCAGTGCGATCCCAGATCAAAGTCGAACTGGATTTGTCGCCGATCTTATCATAAGCCCAGATGGAAAAACTATAGACAGTGCCCGGAGCAAGGCCGGTGACGGTAGTCGAGGATTTGCCGTTGAAATTGATATCGCCCAGATTGGCATCCGAGCTGGAACCCCAGAGCGAATCGGTTTCATGAATGGGCGTGGTAGAACCGAGGCGGTAATATATTTTGTATTGCGAAAAATTAAGTTCGGTGACCGGGGCGGGATAACCGAGTTTGATGGAGTCGGTGGTGGAAGCGATGCGGGTTAGCGGATCAGGAATAGTCGGCGGAAACAGCCAGTGAACATTATTGCCGCCGTTATCGACATCGGTTCCATTCACGGCATTGATATCATTAGTGGCCGAGGAATCTTTCACTGCCACGTAAGATACGGCCATTCCGGCGGGATTGATAAAATTCCAAGCGCTGCCGGAAGAATCAGATTGCAAGGTTACGAGGTTTCCGGTCGTACCGTTCCAATCCCCCGCCGTGTATGAAGTCAAAGTGAAGTTGCTGCCATTGGCGAAAGTATAAGTTTTGTTGGGTGTGAAGATTGCCCGGGCAAAGGTGACGTTATCGGCAAAAGTGGCGCCATTATCAAAAGTGCTTAGCGGGAAACTTTTGCCGTTGGCGGTGATGGTCGGCGTGCCGGTGAAAGTGAAAGCGCTGCCGGTGGTGGTGAAGGTCGTGGCGGCGGCGATGGTCGCATTGCCCGAGAGCGAAACGGTTTGGGAGTTGGTATTCAAAGTTCCGGCGGAAAGATTCAAGGTGTGGGCGGAAAGCGCGTCGCCAAGAGTGAAAGTCTTGGACGTGGAGGCAAGGGTCACGTCATAAAAACTTTTGCCGTTGGAAGTGATCGTGGCCGTATCTTTAAAAGTGACCTGCGAGGTGCTGGCGATGACGGTATGAGTGGCGCCCATGGTCCAGTTTCCGGCAACAGTCCATTGGGAAGTGCCGAAATTTTCCGTACAAGCGTAATTATTGGTTGCGTACGAGGCGACGGAAATTTGGCTGCCGGTATAATTTACAGTAAGCGTACCGGTGGTGGGATTGTTTTGCGGGCCGACCGTAAACGCGCCACAGCTGATATTTTGATTATTCAGGTCATAGGCAATCTGGCCATCGTTAAAACCCGAGCTGAAGAGCAAAGATTTGGCGTTATAATTTTGCGCCCCGGTAAATTTAAAATTCTCGCCCAGATAACCCCAATCGGTATAAATTATATTGCCCGATCCCCCGACCGTTAACGCCGGTATGTTTACCGTGATATTATTGTTATTCACGTAAAAATATAAAGTGCCATTAGGATTAAAATTGTAATTCGTCCCGACCGAAAACAAATCCCCCGAAGTGGTGCGTTCGAAATATAAATTTTTCCCGGCATCGGAAGTCAAAGTTGAGCTATTGCCCAAAGTGAGCGGTATTCCCGATGATGAAAAAACCGCCGATGAACTGGCATTTACTACGGCATTGGCCCCGAGAGTCAACGATTTGATGGTGGCGCTCTTAATGATATCAAGAGTCATTCCCGCGGTGCCGTTCATCGTGATCGTACAGCTGTTCGCCGTAAACGATCCGACGGTATCCGCGACGCGCAAGGTGGCCGACGGGCCGTTGACGGTTATGCTATTACCCAGGTTAACGGTGCCGCCGGTACCGTTAATAATGACTGAGCTGCTCGAAATAAGATTATATCCCGAAATCGACCAATTGCCCGTAAAGGCCGGGTTGACGGTGATCGAACCGACAGTCAGATCAGCGGTAGCGGCCGAGGAAGTCGCGCCGGAATTGAAAACCAGCTTATCGGTGGCAAGCAGCGGACCCATCGGATCGTAGTTATAGCCATCATTCATATTATTGGCATTGCCCGTGCTGGCGCGGCCGTACCAATAGCGGATAACGTCAAGGGTCACCGCCGCGCTGGCGCTGGTGGAAATATTTCCCGCCGCGTCTTTCGCCCAAGCGTAAGCGGTTTTGACTCCGGAAGCTCCCGAAAAAGTGAACGAGCTTTGCGGCGTAACCGACCAATTGGGATCGGCCAAACTTGGCGTGGCGGAAGTGGCGGTGATCAAATATCCGGTTACGCCGATATTGTCGCTAGCGCTAAAAGCGCTGACCGGGACAGTAGTCGAACCATAGCTGGCGGGCATGGTGAAAGAAGATACCGCCGGCGGCGTGATATCGATCGTCAGATGAGGGGCCGTGACTTTGAAAGCGGCCCAGGCTCGGGAACAGCCGTCATTATCGCAGGCCAATACTTGCCACTTATAGCCATTATCGGGAATGGTTTTCAGATCTGCTTTTTTAGTTGCCGCCAAAGTGTACCAAACCCGGGAAGGACAGGAGGCGTAAGCCGTGCCGCTCGAACAGGCGCTGACCGGAGTAGTCGTCGCGGTAAGATAGCTGCCGCTGGTGGTGGCTAATTGATAATAAAGCGTGATGGCATCGGCATCCGCGTCGGTGGAGGTGGCAAACAGATTAATTTCATTTTGATTGATAAAGCCGCCGTCAGCGATGGCCGTCACGCCGTCAGAACGATATTGGTCAAGATTCGATGGTTGAGCCGGGAAATTTTTGGTCGCGGTAGTGAATTCGGAAGTGCTTGACGCCAGATTGCCGTAAGTATCATAAGCAAAAAGATTAAAAACATAAGCAGCTCCGGAATTAAGGCCGGTGATGGTGGTGGTGGTATGGCCCGAGTAATTTTGATACCCCAGCGCCGAATCATTCACCGAGTTGAAAACCGAATCGGTTTGCTTCACTCCCGAACTGCCGATTTTGTAATAAATCTTGTATTGGGAAAAATGGTTTTCGCTCGCCGCGGAACCGAAATTAACCGTGACTGAAGTATCGTTTTTGCGAGAGAGCGTCAGCGGGCCGAAACTGGCCGGCGCTTTGTTGTCAATGATCAGCGAAGTAGTGGCCGAGACAGTGCCGCCGCGGTTATCATTGATCACGAGCTTCAGACAATAGGTGCCGTCACCGGCAGGAAGATCATGCTGTGAAAGCCAGACCGTGTTGATCGTGTTTACGCCCGAGGAAGTCAGGATCCAGCCGGTCGAGGTGCCGATCTGATAAGTATTTTTATTCTGGACTTTGGGATCGCCGTAGGTGGCCGTGGTGTTGGCGTCGGTTTCGTCCAGATACGCCTGATTCCCGGCCGAATGGCAATTTTGATCGGTGAAATATTGCAATTGCGCCATCACCTGGTCGTCCTGATCCGGATCATTGACGGCGAAAGAGAGATCGACTAATCCGGTGCCATCGATCCGCTCGGCGCGGGAATTGATCGCCAAAGTCGGGCTGCGGTCAGTGCGATCCCACATCAAACTCGAGCTGGATTTGTTGCCGGCTTGATCATAGGCCCAGAGCGAAAAGCTGTAGGTGGTGGCCGGAGTCAGGCCGGTGATGGTAGTCGAGGATTTGCCGTTGAAAGTAATGGAGCCTAAATTCGAATCCGAGCTGGAACTCCAAAGCGAGTCGCTTTCATGGATTAACGTGGTCGAGCCGAGGCGATAATAAATTTTGTATTGCTTGAAATTAGTTTCCGTGACCGCGGCAGGCATTCCAAGCTTGATCGAAGTAGTGGTGGAAGCGACGCGGGTGAAGGGATTGGGCGCGGAAGGCGCGGCCGTGTCGATCTTGATATTCGGAACAGTATCATTGAAAGTTTTCCAATTCCTCGCGCAGCCGTCAACGTCGCAAGCTAACGCTTGCCATTTGTATTGGCCGTCAGCGACGGTTTTTATATCGACTTTTTTGGTGGAGCTCAGCGTCTGCCAAACGCGAGCAGGGCAGGCCGCGTAAGTTGTTCCCGATGAACAGGCGCCGGCCGGCGTGGTCGTCGCGCTTATAAAAGTTCCGCTGGTCGTGGCCAATTGATAGTAAAGAGTCAAAGCGTCGGAATCAGCATCGGTGGAAGTGGCGGTCAGATAAATTTCATTATTCGCGACCCAAGTGTCGTTGGCGATAACGGTCGTCTGATCGGACCGATATTGATTCAAACCCGACGGAATAGCCGGAAAATATTTGGTATAGACCGCGAACTCGCTGGTGGCCGTAGCCTTGTGACCCAGAGTATCGTAAGCGTAAATATTGAAAACATATTGCGTCCCGGCAGCCAGGCCCGAGATGGTGGTGGTGGCGTGACTTAAATACGTTATCGAACCAAGCGCCGAGTCAGAGGAGGAACTAAAAAGAGTGTCGGTTTCTTTGACGCCCGAGGAGCCGGCTTTGTAGTAAATTTTGTATTGAGAAAAATGCAATTCGGTGGTGGCCGAGCCGAAAGTCAGAGTGATCGAGCTGTCGTTCTTTTTGCTCGAACTCAAATTGCCCGGCGGAGTCGGGTTGGTCGTATCAATGGTGAAATGGGGAACCGAGGCGGAGAAAGTTTTCCAATTCCGCGAACAGCCGTCAACGTCGCAGGCCAAAACTTGCCATTGGTAATCATTGTCGGGAATAGTTTTGAGGTCGGCTTTTTTGGTGGCGGCCGGCGTGTACCAAACTCGGGACGGACAGCTGGCCCAGGCCGTGCCTGATGAGCAAGCATTAGCCGGCGTGGAAGTTGAAGTGATATATGAACCGGAAGTCGAGGCTAACTGATAATAAAGCGTGATGGCGTCGGAATCGGCATCAGTGGAAGTGGCGGTGAGGTTGATTTCGTTCTGGCTAATAACTTCGCCGGTAGTGATGGCAGTTATCCCGTCAGAGCGGTATTGATCAAGACCGGAAGCTTGAGCGGGGAAATTCTTGGTCGCGGTGGTGAATTCCGAAGTGCTGGACGCCACATGGCCGTAAGAATCATAAGCGAAAAGATTAAAAACATAAGTGGTAGCGGCGGCGAGACCCGGGATGGTGGTGGTAGCATGACTCAAATACGTTTGCGAACCAAGCGCCGCATCCGAGGAGGAGCCAAAAAGCGAATCGGTTCTTTTAACGCCGCTGGTACCGATTTTGTAATATATTTTGTATTGGGTGAAATGAGTTTCCGTCGCTTGAGTATTAAAATTAACGGTTACCGAACTATCATTTTTCTTCGACAGCGTGAGCGGACCGAAATCGGCCGGCACTTGATTGTCGATGGTGAGCGAAGTGGTGGCCGAGGCAGTGGCGCCGCGATTGTCATTGAGAGTTAACTTAAGGCAATAAGTGCCATCGCCGGCCGGCAAATCGGTCGCTGAATTCCAAACTGTGTTGATGGTGTTAGCACCCTCAGAAGTGGTGATCCAACCGGTGCTGGTACCGACCTGATAGGTGTTTTTGTTCTGCACTTTAGGATCGCCGTGGGTGGCCGTGGTGTTCGAGTCGGTTTCATCAAGCGTGGTTTGGGCGCCAGAAGTATGGCAGCTTGCGTCAGCGAAATATTCCACCCGAGCCATGATTTGATCGTCCTTGTCCGGATCATTGACCGCGAAAGACAGATCTACTTTGCCGGTAGCATCGGTCCGCTCGGCCGCGGAATTGATCGCCAAAGTCGGGCTGCGGTCAGTGCGATCCCACATCAGGCTAGAACTGGATTTGTTGCCGGCTTGATCATAAGCCCAGAGCGAAAAGCTGTAAGTGGTGGCGGGAGCGAGACCAGTGATGGTAGTCGAGGATTTGCCGTTGAAAGTAATGGAGCCTAAATTAGAATCCGAGCTGGAACTCCAAAGCGAGTCGCTTTCATGGATTAACGTGGTCGAGCCGAGGCGATAATAAATTTTGTATTGCTTGAAATTAGTTTCCGTGACCGCGGTCGGGAAGCCGAGTTTGATCGAGGTGGTAGTGGAAGCAATGCGGGTGAAGGGATTGGGCGCGGAAGGCGCGGTAATATCAAGGTTGAAGTTGGGAATGGCGGCATTCGTCGACCAATTGCGCGAACAGCCGTCATTATCGCAAGCCAAGACTTGCCATTTATAACCCCCGTCGGGAATGGTCTTGAGATCGGCTTTCTTGATCGAGGCGGGCGTATACCAAACGCGGCTCGCGCAGGAAGCATAGGCCGTACCGCTGGAACAAGCGTTAGCCGGAGTGGAAGTGGCCGTGATGAAAGTTCCGCTGGTCGTGGCCAATTGATAATAAAGCGTGATGGCGTCGGAATCGGCATCAGTGGAAGTAGCAAAAAGATTAACTTCGTTTTGCGCGCTCCAGCCGCCATTGGCAATAACTGTGATTCCGTTGGACTGATATTGATTTAGGCCTGAAGGAGCAGCCGGGAAATATTTGGTGTAGACCGCGAACTCCGAGGTTGCCGTAGCTTTGTGGCCCAAACTATCGTAAGCATAGATATTGAAAACGTATTGCGTGCCGGCAGCCAGGCCCGAGATGGTGGTGGTGGTATGGCTCAAATACGTAATCGAGCCGAGGGCGGAGTCAGAGGAGGAACTAAAAAGCGTGTCGGTTTCTTTGACGCCCGAGGAGCCGGCTTTGTAGTAAATTTTGTATTGAGAAAAATGCAATTCGGTGGTGGCCGAGCCGAAAGTCAGAGTGATCGAGCTGTCGTTCTTTTTGCTCGAACTCAAATTGCCCGGCGGAGTCGGGTTGGTCGTATCGATGGTGAAATGGGGAACCGAGGCATTGAAGGTTTTCCAATTCCGCGAACAGCCGTCAGCATCGCAGGCCAAAACTTGCCATTGGTAATCATTGTCGGGGATGGTTTTGAGGTCGGCTTTTTTGGTGGCGGCCGGCGTGTACCAAACCCGGGAGGGACAACTGGCCCAGGCCGTGCCTGACGAGCAGGCGCTGGCGGGGGTGGTGGTGGCGGTGAGATATGAACCCGAGGTCGAGGCAAGCTGATAGTACAGAGTGATGGCGTCGGAATCGGCATCAGTGGAAGTGGCGGTAAAATTTATTTCGTTCTGATCGGTCAGACCGGTATTGACAATTGCCGTGATGCCATCAACTTTGTATTGATTCAGGCCCGACGGTATGGCCGGGAAATTTTTGGTCGCGGTGGTGAATTCCGAAGTGCTCGATGCCACATGGCCGTAAGAATCATAGGCAAAAATATTAAAAACGTAAGTAGTAGCGGCGGCAAGACCGGAGATGGTGGTGGTGGCGTGGCTCAAATAAGTTTGCGAACCAAGCGCCGCGTCCGAAGAAGAGCCGAAAAGCGTATTGGTTCTTTTAACGCCGCTGGTGCCGACTTTGTAATATATTTTATACTGGGTGAAATGAGTTTCCGTCGCTTGAGTATTAAAATTAACAGTCACCGAACTATCATTTTTCTTCGACAGCGTGAGCGGACCGAAATTGGTCGGCGCTTGATTGTCGATGGTGAGCGAAGTGGTGGCCGAGGCAGTAGCGCCCTTGTTATCATTGACCGTTACTTTCAGACAATAGGTGCCGTCGCCGGCCGGCTGATCAGTAGCCGAAAGCCAAACCGAACTGACCGTATTGGCGCCAAAGGAAGTAAGTATCCAGCCGGTCGAGGTGCCGATCTGATAAGTATTCTTGTTCTGAACGACGGGCGTTCCGAAATTGGCGGAAATGCTGGACGGGTCCATCGTGGCTTGAGTTCCGGCAGTTTTACAATTCGCGTCAGTGAAATATTGTACCTGGGCCATTACTTGATTATCACCATCCGGATCAGAGACCGCGAAAGCCAGATCGACTTTGCCGGTGGCATCGGTCCGTTCGGCATGGGTAGAGATCGAGATGGCCGGGGTGCGATCAGTGCGGTCCCACATCAAGCTGGAACTGGATTTGTTGCCGGCCTTGTCATAAGCCCAGAGCGAAAAGCTGTAGACCGTGGCCGGACTTAACCCAGTGATGGTGGTCGAGGATTTGCCGTTGAAGGTGCGCGAAGAAAGATTGGCGTCCGAACTTGAACTCCAAAGCGAATCGGTTTCATGGATCGGCGTAGTCGAGCCGAGGCGATAATAGATCTTGTATTGGAAAAAATTAGTTTCCGTGACCGCGGAGGGAAAATGAAGCTTGATCGAAGTGGTGGTGGAAGCGATGCGGGTGAAGGGGTTGGCCGATGAGGGAGCGACAGTATCGATGTTAAAGTGGGGAACGGAGGTATCGAATACTGTCCAAGCCGAACATATTTTGTCCACCGTACAGGCAATCGCCTGCCATTTATAACTTGAGTCGGGAAGGGAAATTATTTTCACCGCCTTTTTCGTGGCCGTAAAATAATTTTGTTCGGAGCTGGTGGAGAAAAAGCTGCTCACGGCATTTTGGTTGCGATATTCGGTTAATACCCAACTATTGGATCGAGAGGTGGAAGCGATACGAACTTCATCAACGTATCCGCCAAAACCCTGGCCGAGCGGGACTTTATCGCCGATGCCAAAACCGACCGTACTATAAGGACCGATGGTGCCGTTAGCCCAAGAGGTTGAAGCATATTGCGTGCCGTTAAGATACCCGATAGTGGCCGCGCCGTTATATACACCGACCAGATAAGTCCAGGTTGTCGCCGGCGTGGTGATGTTCGCAGTATTTTGATTGCCGCCGCCGGTAATCTTGGTAATGGCAGTGGCGGCCGGATTAAGTTCCCAGCCATAAGCCGGCCAAGGAGTGGCTAAGTTATCGCCATACCAAATCGGCTTGCTATAAGCATTTTGCGTGGCATTACGGTTCATCCAAATAGAGAAAGTAATGCGGTTGGTCGGTTCCAGGGTCGCGGTTCGCGGCACGAAAAGTCCGCTGGTGCCGTTGAAGTAAATCGAGTTACCAATCTTTCCGGCTTGAGCGTAAGTCGGAGTGCCTTCAGAGGTAGCGCTCTTGTTATTATAGCTGGTCGAATCCTTAACCACGCCGGAACTTTCGTTCAAGTGCCAAACGCCTTTATAATTATTCGACCAAACATTCTGGCTGCCATAGGTGGTGGTCGAAGCTACCGCCGTCGCGGTCGAGGAACCATAGTAAAGATAAAAATCAGTGTCCGCGGCCGATGAAATCGAATCAGCGCGGAAATATATTTCTCCGGTTTTGGAGGAAGTGCTCATCGCCACGATTTCCAGCGGCAATCTGGTGCCGGAAGAATTGGTGACCAAAAGATCGCCGCCCGCGCTGTTTCTTCGGGTATGCGACCAAAAAGCATTGGTCGTCCCTAATCGGTTCAAATTAAAATAAACGGGAAAATCGGTCTGGGTGCCGGACACCTGCGTGCTTCTCGCGGTTATTTTCACCCGATAACGGTAGCTGGCATCAAACCAGCCGGCAGTAGGCGCGGAATTTGTCCAAAGTTTTGAGGCGCAGCTGGCGAAGGCCGTGCCGCTCCAGCAGAAAGCCGCCGGTTCGGAAGTGGCCGTGGTGAAAGAACTGGCATTATCGATCAGCTGGAAATAGATTATATTATCCACCCCGTTGCCGTTGGTCGAGGTGGCGGCTAAATTAACGGTGTTCTCATTGCTCCAGCCGCCATTAACGATCTTGGTCGTCGTGGCCGCCTTATATTGGTCAAGATTATAAGGGAAATAACTGTTCAATGTCCTGGTGGTGGTGGAAAATTCCGTCACGGCCTTGGTGCTGTTGCCGTAAGTATCATAAGCCCAAATGTTAAAAGCATATTGGGTGTTGACGACGAGCCCGGTAACGGTAGTGGTGGCATGAGACAGATAAGTCCGGGAGCCAAGGGCCGCGTCAGAACCAAAACCAAAAGAATCATCGGTTTGGGTGACTCCGGAAGCGCCGATCTTATAAAAAATTATATATTGGGAAAAATTGCTGTCAGTCGCGGCCGCGCCGAAATTCAGCGTAACTGTGTTATAGGTTTCTTTGCTAAAAGTCAGATTGCCCGGCGCGCCCGGCGCGGCATTGTCGATCGTTAAACTGCTCGTGGCCGATTCGGTGCCCCCCTTATTATCATTGACGGTAATTTTTAAACAATAAGTGCCGTCGCCGGTTGGCAAGTTGGATTGCGAATTCCAAACCGTATTAACCGTATTGGCGCCGGACGAAGTAATGATCCAGCCGGTCGAGGTCCCGACTTGATAAGTGTTTTTGTCCTGCACCTTAGGATCGCCGTAGGTGGCGGTAGTATTGGCATCAGTTTCATCCATGGTCGCCTGGGCGGCCGCGCTATGGCAGTATTGATCGGTAAAATATTGCACTTGCGCCATCACTTGCGTGTCCAAATCAGGGTCATTGACCGCGAAAGAGAGGTCGATTTTGCCCGTCCCGTCAACCCGTTCGCTGGCGGAATTCATCACGATGGTCGGGTTGCGATCAGTTCTGTCCCAAGTTAACGATGAACTGGATTTATTGCCGATCAGATCGTAGGCCCAGAGGGAAAAACTATAGGTAGTGGCCGGAGTTAAGCCGGTGAC